>NZ_SMTT01000010.1 GCF_004357905.1 Campylobacter lari
GTACCTGATTTTTCAAAATTAAGTGTTAATTCTATATTAGATGCACTAGGGCTTGCATTTTTTAGTATGTCTTTAGGTGTATGTGTGATTTTAACTTATGCAGCAAGTTTGCCCGATAAAACAAATTTTATAAGTAGTGCTTTAAATATTATCATTATTAATACTATCATTGGTTTGATGATGGGACTTATTGTATTTACTTTTATATTTGAATTCGGAGCTGATCCTACTCAACAAGGTCCAGGACTTATATTTATATCATTAACAACGCTTTTTGCAAAGTTAGGATTTTTGGGAAATGTTTTAGCCATAGCCTTTTTTATAGCTTTATTTTTTGCAGGGATTACTTCGGCTATTTCTATGATAGAACCTTTTACTTTTTATCTTATAAATCGTTATCAAATTTCAAGAAAAAAAGCTTTGGTTTTTGTGGGTATGATTGTTTATTTTCTTGGAAGTTTATCTATACTTTCTTTTTATCATGTAAGTGCATCAAGTTTAAATTTCTTTGGGAAAAGTTTTTTTGATATTTTAGACTTTTTCATACAAAATTTATTAATGCCAATTTCTGCTTTAATTACAGCATTTTTTGTGGGTTTTGTGCTTAAAAAAGAAGCTTTACAAACTTTATTTTACCCATTTATGCGTGGGATATATTTTGAAATTTGGTATATCTTTTTAAGATACATTTCTCCATTAGCGGTTATTTTAATCATGGCCAGACAGCTTTTTTTCTAAGGTGTTAAAATGAATGATAAATTTTCTAAAATAGGTTTTGTATTAGCAGTAGCAGGTGGAGCTATAGGGCTTGGAAATGCTTGGAAATTTCCAACCTTAGTAGGCCAAAATGGTGGTTTTGCTTTTGTGCTTTTGTATTTGCTTTTGACTATTAGTATAGGATTTTGTGTATTTTTGGCTGAAATTGCTATGGGAAGATTAAGTCAGAGTGATCCTGTAAATGCTTATAAAAGCTTAGCAACTAAATATGCTCAAAAATGGAAATTTGCTGGATTTTTTATGCTCGGTGGAATTTTTGTATTATCTTTTTATCTTGTTATTATGGGTTGGGTTTTAAAATACATGATAACTTCGATTTATTATCTACCTAGCAATACTCAAGAAGCAGGAGCTTTATTTGGAAATTTAATACAAAATAGTATTTTAGAAAGTAGTTTGTATTTTTTAATTGCTTTTTTTCTTACCTTGTTTGTTGTTTCAAGAGGGGTTAAAAGCGGTATAGAAAAACTTAATGTTTGGATTATGCCAAGTTTGTTTATTATGCTTGTTTTAATGCTAGTATATTGTTTTTTTCAAGATGGTTTTAAGGAAGCTTTTGTTTATTTGTTTTATCCTGATTTTACCAAGCTTAGTTTAAACTCTGTTTTAACAGCTTTAGGTCTTGCTTTTTTTACTTTATGTTTAGGTATAGGTTGTATTACCACTTATGCAGCCTCTTTAAAAGACGATACAAATTTAATTACAAGTTCGGCCATAATTGTGCTTTTAAATATCAGTATAGGTTTGATGATGGGACTTATTGTATTTACTTTTATATTTAAATTTAATGCTAATCCTGCAGAAGGAGCTGGGCTTGTATTTATATCTTTAACAACTTTATTTTCTAATTTAGGTGCTATCTTTGGACATTTTTTAGCTTTTTATTTTTTCTTAGCTTTATTTTTTGCAGGGATTACTTCAGCAGTTTCTATGATAGAACCTTTTACTTTTTATCTTGTAAATGAATATAAAATTTCAAGAAAAAAAGCTTTGGTTTTTATAGGCTTTGTAGTCTTTCTTTTGGGAATGAGTTGTATTTTATCTTTTAGTGCTAATTATGGGGCTAGCTTTAGTTTTTTTGGTTTAAGTTTTTTTGATATTTTAGATAAATTAACTTCTAATTTTATGCTCCCACTTGGAGCTATTGCAAGTGCTATTTTCGTAGGATTTTTTGTGGAAAAAATAAAAATTTACAATTTATTTTCTAAGTTTATGAGTAGAAGTATTTTTGAAGTATGGTATTTTTTACTTAGATTTGTTGCACCTATTGCGATTATTATCATTATGTTAAATCAAATTTTATAAATTTATTTTTTAAGAAAGTAGAGTTATAATTGCAAAGATGTAAAAATAAGGAAAAATTATGGCTAAAAAGTTAATTGATGTGATGGATACCACATTTAGGGATGGTTTTCAATCTGTTTATGGTGCTAGAGTTTTAATGAATGATTTTTTTCCTGCCCTAGAAGCAGCTAAAGAAGCAGATATTAAGCATTTTGAATTTGGTGGTGGAGCTAGATTCCAAAGTCTATTTTTTTATTTGAATGAAAATGCTTTTGAAATGATGGACAAATTTAGAGCCATCGTTGGAAAAGATGCAAATTTACAAACTCTTGCAAGAGGGGTTAATACCGTAGCACTTGATACAGGTAGTAAAGAAATTATCAATTTGCATGCAAAAATGTTTGCAAAACACGGCACAACTACAATAAGAAATTTTGATGCATTAAATGATGTAAATAATTTAAAATTTAGTGGAGAATGTATAGTTAAACATGGTTTAAAACATGAAATTACCATTACTTTAATGGATTTACCTCCAAAATGTAAAGGTGCGCATGATGTGCCATTTTATGAAAGAATTTTAAAAGAAATTCTACAAGCTCAAATTCCTTTTGATAGTATTTGTTTTAAAGATGCAAGCGGAACTTCAAATCCAAATAAAATTTATGAAGTTATTAAAATGGCTAGAAAAAACCTGCCTGAAAATATGCATATAAGATTACATACGCATGAAACCGCAGGGGTAAGCATAGCATGCTATTTAGCGGCTTTAGAAGCAGGTGTTGATGGTATAGATTTAGCTGCAGCTCCTGTTAGTGGTGGTACTTCTCAACCTGATATTTTAACAATGCTTCATGCTCTAAAAGGAAGCAATTTTGATCTTGGTTTAGATGAAGAAAAAATTTTAAAATACGAAGAAGTATTAAAAGATTGTTTAAAAGATTATTTTCTACCACCTGAAGCAACGGCGGTAAATCCTTTAATACCTTTTTCACCTATGCCAGGTGGAGCATTAACTGCTAATACGCAAATGATGAGAGATAATAATATTTTAGATAAATTTCCTCAAGTTATAAAAGCTATGCAAGAAGTAGTAGAAAAAGGTGGTTATGGTACTTCTGTCACTCCTGTATCGCAGTTTTATTTCCAGCAAGCTTTTAATAATGTAATGTTTGGTCCTTGGAAAAAAATTGCAGATGGATATGGAAAAATGGTTTTAGGATATTTTGGAAAAACTCCCGTTGCTCCAGATCTTGAAGTAATTAAGCTTGCAAGTGAGCAATTAAAACTAGAACCAACTACAAAATTAGCCACAGATATTGCTGATGCTGATGAGAGCAAAAGTATAGCTTATATTAAAAACTTATTAGAAAAAGAAAATTTAGAAACAAGTGAAGAAAATATTTTTATCGTTGCAGCTTGTAAAGAAAAAGGCATAGCTTTCTTAAAAGGCGAAGCTAAGGTTAATGTTAGAAAAAATAGCAAATTAAAATCAAGTCTTATCGATGAAAATCAATTTACCGTTTCAGTTAATGGTAACAAATACCATGTAGAAGTAAGTGCAGGTTTTGATAGAGATGTTAATGTTAAAAGTGCTGTAAAAGTAAGTGCAGATAATGCAAAAGTTGCAAAAACTCAATTAAGTGATAATGCTATTGTTGCAAGTATGAATGCAAATGTATTTAAAATTTTAGTTAAAGAAAATGATAGTGTAAAGGCAGGTCAAGTTGTAGCTGTACTTGAAGCTATGAAAATGGAAATTGAGATTAGTGCAAGTAAAGATGGAGAAATTGCAGAACTTTTAGTAAATGCTGGTGAGAGCGTAAGTGAAGGTCAAGCTTTAATGACTTATAAATAAGGAGGTAAAGATGAAAGGTTTAGAAAATTTAGGCTTAGAAAATATCGGACAAGTTTTTCACAATCTTAGCTATGATGAGCTTTTAAAGCACGAAAAAAACAATAATGAAGGTGTATGTACTAAAAATGGTACCTTTAGTGTAGATACAGGGATTTTTACTGGAAGAAGTCCTAAAGATAAATATTTTGTAAAACAAGATCCTTCGCAAAAATACATTGCTTGGGGTAAGATTAATCAGCCTATTAGTGAGAAATTATTTGAAAAGCTTTTAGCAAAAGCTAAAAAACAGCTTAGTAATAGTGATATTTATATCCAAGATGCATATTGTGGAGCTTCGTTAAAAAGTCGTAAAGCTGTGCGTTTTGTAACTCAAATTGCATGGCAAGCACATTTTGTAAAAAATATGTTTATTCGTCCAAAAGAAGAAGAACTTAGTGAGTTTAAACCTGATTTTGTGGTGTATAATGCTTGCAAATGTATTAATGAAGATTATAAAAAAGATGGTTTAAATTCAGAGGTTTTTGTCATTTTTAACATAGAAAAAAATATAGCAGTAATTGGTGGAACTTGGTATGGTGGAGAGATGAAAAAAGGAATTTTTTCTATGATGAATTATTGGCTTCCACTAGAAAATAAACTTTCTATGCATTGTAGTGCTAATGTTGGAGAAAAAGGTGATGTAGCGCTTTTCTTTGGGCTTAGTGGTACAGGTAAAACTACTCTTTCAACTGATCCAAAAAGAAAATTAATAGGCGATGATGAGCATGGTTGGGATGATGAGGGTGTGTTTAATTTTGAAGGAGGTTGTTATGCAAAATGTATTAACCTTGATCCTCAAAGTGAACCAGAAATTTATGGAGCTATAAAGCAAAATGCACTTTTAGAAAATGTAGTTTTAAAAGATGATTTAAGCGTTGATTTCAATGATGGTTCTAAAACTGAAAATACTAGAGTTTCTTATCCGATAGAGCATATTTTAAATCACGAGCCAAGCCTTAGTGCAGGTCATCCTAGTAATATCATTTTCCTTTCAGCGGATGCTTTTGGTGTTTTACCTCCGGTTAGTAAGCTCAGTAAAGAACAAGCAATGTATTATTTTCTAAGTGGTTATACTGCTAAAGTAGCAGGTACTGAAAGAGGCATTACCGAACCTGTTGCGACTTTTTCAGCTTGTTTTGGAGAAGTGTTTTTGCCATTACACCCAACTGTTTATGCAAAACTTTTGGGCGAAAAAATCAGCAAGCATAATGTAAATGTTTATCTGGTAAATACCGGTTGGAGCGGTGGAGCTTATGGTGTAGGCAAAAGAATGAGTATTAAAGCTACTAGAGCTTGCATTAATGCGATTTTAGATGGTAGTATACAAAATTGTGAGTTTGAAAACTATGATTTATTTAATCTTGCAGTTCCAAAAGAATTAGCGGGTGTAGAAAGTAAGTTATTAAACCCTGTTAATACTTGGGAGGATAAAAAAGCTTATGAAGAAACTAAATTAAAGCTTGCAAAAATGTTTATAGAAAATTTCAAACGGTATGAAGATGTAAAAGAAGGAGCAGAATTTAAACTAGCTGGTCCTGCTATCTAAAAAGAGTTAGCTCTTTTTAGAATAAAGATTGAGGATTGATTTGGGTTTCTTTATTTTTTGGAAACTCAAATCCACCTAACATATGAAAATGTAAATGAAAAACTTCTTGTCCGCTATTTTTTCCACAATTTGTGATTAATCTATACCCACTTTTATCAAGTCCTAAAAGAGTAGCTAGTTCTTGGATAAATTGTGTCATTTCACTCATTAATTCAGGTCTTAATTCTTGAAAGTTTTCAAAATGCTCTTTTGGAATGATTAAAATATGAATAGGTGCTTTAGGATTGATATCATGAAAAGCTAAAAATTTTTCACTTTCTAAAACTTTATTAGCAGGGATTTTTCCTTCTACGATTAGTTCAAATACGGTTTTTTCTCTCATTTAGTAATCCTTTTTTTGTTATTTTTTGCTAATTTTAAATAATTTTACATTAGAATGTTTAAAAAAAATTTAGTTGGAGCTAAAATTGCAAGATATGATAGAAAAAATTGCTTCTGTAAATACTTTAGCAGAGCTTGAAAATATAAAAGTAAGTGTTTTAGGAAAAAAGGGTATTTTGACTTTAGAATTTGCAAAGTTAAAAGATTTGCAAGGTGAAGAAAAAAAAGAATTTGCCAATGGTTTAAATAAAACAAGAGATGAATTTAATGAGGCTTATCAAATAAAATTAAAAGAATTAGAAGAAAAAGCTTTAAATGAAAAAATGAAACAAGATGTGCAAGATTTTAGCTTTTTTGATGAAACTTCAAATGCAGGTGCTTTGCACCCAATCATGCAAACTATGGATAAAATCATAGAATATTTTACAGCTTTAAATTTCAGTATAGAAAAAGGGCCTTTGATCGAGGATGATTTTCATAATTTTGAAGCATTGAATTTACCACAAAATCATCCTGCAAGAGATATGCAAGATACTTTTTATTTTGAAGATAAAACCTTGCTTAGATCTCAAACTTCTCCAGTTCAAATTAGAACTATGCTATCTCAAAAACCACCTATTAGAATGATAGCACCAGGTGCAGTTTTTAGAAGAGATTTTGATATTACTCATACCCCTATGTTTCATCAAGTAGAAGGACTTGTGGTAGAAGAAGGCGATAAGGTAAATTTTGCAAATTTAAAAGATATGCTAGAGCATTTTTTAAAACATATGTTTGGCGATGTAAAAGTGCGTTTTAGACCAAGCTTTTTTCCTTTTACAGAGCCATCTGCTGAAGTAGATATTTCTTGTGTGTTTTGTAAAGGTTGTGGATGTAGGGTTTGTAAGCAAACAGGATGGCTTGAAGTTTTAGGATGTGGCGTTGTTGACCCTAATGTTTATAAATTTGTTGGTTATAAAAATGTAAGTGGTTATGCTTTTGGTTTGGGTGTGGAGCGTTTTGCTATGCTTTTACATAAAATTCCTGATTTGCGTTCTATGTTTGAAGGTGATTTAAGATTATTGGAGCAATTTAGATGATTATTAGTAGAAATTGGTTAAATGAATGGATTGATTTAAGTGAAATATCAACACAAACTATAGTAAATACTTTAAATTCCATAGGATTAGAGGTTGATAGTTTCAAAAGTGTTAAAGCTCCCCAAAAAGTTGTAATAGGTAAGGTTTTAGAAAAAGTTAAACATGAAAATTCAGATAAATTGAATATTTGTAAAGTAGATGTTGGGAATGAAATCTTACAAATTGTTTGTGGTGCAAAAAATGTTGATAAAGATCAATTTGTAGCCGTATCTTTAGTAGGTGCAGTGCTTCCTAGCGGACTTGAGATAAAACCTGCCAAACTTAGAGGGGTTGAATCTATGGGTATGATTTGCTCTTCTAGTGAGCTTGGTTTTGGAAAAAGTAATGAAGGCATTATGGTTTTAGATGAAAGTATGGGAGAGTTAGTTTTAGGAAAAGCTCTTAATGAATATGATTTGTTTAATGATGAATTAATTGAAATAGAACTTACTCCAAATCGCGGGGATTGCTTGAGTTTATATGGTGTTGCTAGAGATTTAAGTGCAGCACTTGATTTAAATTTAAAAGAATTAAACCCTTTAAAAGAAAGTGAAAATAGCGTAGGTATAGGAAGAATACTAAGTGTTAAAAATCAAAGTGATGTTGAAGGATTTTTTGCTTATAAGGCACTAGAGATTAAAGAAGAATTTAAGTTAAATATCACGATACAAATTCGTCTTGCTTTGATTGAAGCATATAAAAATAACAACATAGAAAATCTTTTAACTTATGCAACTCATGCAAGTGGAGTGATTTTTTGTGCTTATGATTTTCATAAGCTTTGTCAAGATTGTCAAATTGATGAAAAGATTGTTTTAGAGATTAAAACTCAAGAGCATGGAGAGTATGGGGTTTATTATAAAGATGAGTTGATTGCTTTAGCAGGTATAGAGCAAGAAGATAAATTTAAAATTAATGATGAGAGTAAAATCATCATTATAGAAGCAAACTATACTCATCCTCAAACTATAGCAAATGCAATAGCCTTTTATAAAAAGAAAAATGATACTATATATCGTTCTTTAAGAGGCAGTGAGCCTAAGCTTTCTTTGGGAATGGAGTATTTATTTAATGAGTGCTTAAAAATTAGTGCAATGGGTGTTTTTTCAGGAAGCCAACAAGTTTTTAAAGAAAATGAAGCAAATATTATTGGGATTTTTGGTACAGAGATTGATAAAATCATTGGTATGCCTATAGATAAAAATAATTTAGTCAAAATTCTTAGAAAACTAGGCTTTGAAATAAGTGTGGTAAATGATGAACAATTTAATATTAAAATTCCACTTCACCGTAGTGATATAGTAAATATAGCTGATATTAGTGAAGAAATAGTAAGAATTATCGGTATTGATAATATCCCATCAAAAGCTTTAGAATTTAGAGAAAAAAATCGCTTAAATCAAGTATATTTTGATTATCAAGAGCTTAAAAATTTAAGATTAAAAGCAAGTAATAATGGATATTTTGAAAGTGTGCATTATGTTTTGGATAATGAAGAAGAATTAAGTCAGCTAGGATTTAAATGTATTAAAAACAAACTCATTAATCCTATTACTAACGAACTTAATACTTTAAGAAGTACTTTAATAAATCATCTTTTAAATGCAGTAAGCTTTAATCTAAGAAATTCAAAAAAGAAAATCAAGCTTTTTGAGTGTGGTAGTGTTTTTGATGAGTTTTCAAACGAGCATGCTAAATTTGCGATGATCTTTAGTGGTTACAAAGAAGAAGCTAAAATCACAAATAAGGCCAAACCTGTTTTGGTAGATTTTTATACCTTTTTAGTAGAATTAAAAAGCATTATAGGTGAGTTTAGTTTACAAAAATCAGAATATGCATTTTTAAGCCCATATGAACAAGCAAATGTATATAAAAATGGCAAGCGTATAGGTTTTGTAGGTAGAGTACATTTAAGTATAGAAAATGAAAGGGATTTGGTTAAAACTTATATTTGTGAGCTTGATTTGGAAGGCTTAAAACAAGACTTTAAAACCGCTAAAGCATATTCTAAATTTCCATCTATGAGCAGGGATTTAAGTATAGTAATACCTAAGGGTTTTGAATATGAAAAAATCAAACACACTATTGCTAAATTAAATATCGAAAGATTAGAAAGCTTTAGAGTGGTAGATTTATATACAGATGAAAATTTAGGCGATTTTTATAGCTTGACTATTAATTTGGTATTTAGAGATTTTGAAAAAACTTTAGAAGATAATATTATCCTTGAATATATTGATAAAATCATCAAAGCTTTAGATGATGAGCATGGTTTAAAACTTCGATGAAGATAAGTCCTATTGATTCTTTTAAAGTAGAGCTTGAAGATATAGCTTCTGATAAGTCTATATCTCATCGCTTTGCTATTTTTTCTTTGCTTACTCAAGGAACTTGTAAGATTAAAAATTATCTAAAAGCACAAGACACTTTACATACTTTAGCAATCATTCAAGCTTTAGGAGCTGAAGTTGAAGAAATTGATGGATTAATTTATATTAAAGCTCCAAAATATATAAAATCTCCAAATTGCGTTTTAGATTGTGGAAATTCAGGTACAGCTATGAGACTTTTAATAGGTTTTTTAAGTGCTATTGAAGATGAATTTTTTGTTCTTAGTGGAGATTGTTATTTAAATGCTAGGCCAATGAAGCGAGTGAGTGGGCCTTTGATGAGTTTAGGAGCTAAGATTTTTGGAAGAGCTAATGCAAATTTAGCGCCTATTTGCATACAAGGGGCTAAGTTAGATGGTTTTGACTTTAGTAGTAATATTGCTTCAGCTCAAGTAAAATCAGCTTTAATTTTAGCAGCTTTATTTGCCAAAAAAGAAAGTTATTTTAAAGAAGTTGAGCTTTCAAGAGATCATAGTGAGATTATGCTTAATAAAATGGGAGCTTGCATTGAGTATTTAAATGAGGATAAAACTTTTATCAAAATCAATCCTTTAAAAGAAAAATTAAAAGCATTTGAAGTATGTGTACCAAATGATCCATCATCAGCCTTTTACTTTGCCTTAGCTGCTTGTATTTTACCTCATTCAAAAGTAGTCTTAAAAAATGTTTTGTTAAATAAAACACGCATTGAAGCCTTTAAAATTTTAGAAAAAATGGGTGCAAAGATCACTTATAATATTACTAATAAAGATTTTGAAAGTATTGGAGAAATTTGTGTTGAAAGTGCGCCTTTAAAGGCGGTAAATGTGAGTGAAAATATCGCATGGTTGATTGATGAAATTCCAGCTTTGGCTATAGCTTTTGCTTGTGCAAAAGGAAAAAGCATTATAAAAAATGCTAAAGAATTGCGCGTAAAAGAAAGTGATAGAATCAAATCAATTGTATTAAATTTGCAAAAATGTGGCATAAAAGTAAAAGAATTTGAAGATGGCTTTGAAGTAGAAGGCGGCGAAGTTAAAAATGCTAAAATAGAAAGCTTTGGAGATCATAGAATTGCGATGAGTTTTTTAATTTTAGGTTTAAGATGTGGAATGGAAGTAGATGATAGTGAATGCATCAAAACTTCTTTTCCAAATTTTATTGAGATTTTAAAGCAAATAGGAGCTAAGATTGGAGATTGAATTAGCAAAAAGTTATGGATTTTGTTTTGGAGTAAAAAGAGCTATTAAAAAAGCCGAGCAGATTAAAGATGCAGCTACTATAGGACCTTTAATTCATAATAATGAAGAAATCACAAGACTTTGGAAAAATTATAATGTTAAAACATTAAATGATATCAATGAATTAAACGCAGAAAAAAAAGCCATTATTAGAACCCATGGTATTACAAAGCAAGATTTAGAAAAATTAAAGCAAAAAGATATAGAAATTTTTGATGCAACTTGTCCTTTTGTGACTAAACCTCAAAAAATTTGTGAGCAAATGAGCAATGAAGGTTATGAAGTTGTTATTTTTGGGGATGAAAATCATCCTGAAGTAAAAGGGGTTAGAAGTTATGTAAGTACTAAAGCTTATGTAGTGCTTGATGAAAAAGAATTGCTTGATATTAAATTGCCTTCTAAAATTGCAGTAGTATCACAAACTACAAAAAAGATAGAAAAATTTATGGAAATTGTAAATTTTTTAATGCTTAGGGTTAAGGAAGTGCGTGTTTTTAATACAATATGTGATGCGACTTTTAAAAATCAAGAAGCAATCAATGAACTTGCTAAAAAAAGTGATGTAATGATAATAGTTGGAGGGAAGAACTCAGCCAATACTAAACAGCTTTTTTTGATAGCAAAAAACTATTGTGAAGATAGTTATTTAATCGAAAATGAAAAAGAAATTCAGAAAGAATGGTTTAGCGGTAAAGAAAAATGTGGCATTAGTGCGGGTGCTTCTACACCTGATTGGGTGATTGATTTGGTTTTGGAAAAAATCAAAGAATACGCCAAAATTAACTAAGTTTAAAGAAAACAATACTATAATCAACAATTAAAATTTAAAACAAAGGACCACAATGAGCGAGGTGAACAAAAAAGTTCAAAACAGACTAGAGGATATTATCATAGAAGAAGATTTTGAGCAAATGCTTGAAGAATCTTTTAAGTCTGATGAGGAGGCAACTACACAGGGTATAATTGTCGCGATTAAAGGCGATGAGGTATTTGTAAATGTAGGACAAAAATCAGAAGGTATTTTAGTAGCAGAAGAAATTCAAAACGAAAAAGGCGAATTTATCTTCAAAGAAGGTGATACATTAGAAGTTGCTATAGTAGGTTCTCGCGGTGGCAGATCTTTACTTTCTCATAAAAAAGCTTTAAGAAAACAAAAAGTTAAAGAATTTATTAACAATTATAAAGATGATGAAAGTATATTTGATGTAAAAATCATTGGTAAAAATAGAGGTGGCTTTGTAGCTGTGGATGAAGATGGAGTGGAGTTTTTCCTACCAAAATCACAAAGCAGTTTTAAAGATTCAAACAATATTATCAATAAAACTTTTAAAGTTAAAATTATAAAAATAGATAAAGAAGCTCAGAGTATAGTAGTTTCTAGAAAAAAAATAGTAGATGAGGAAAGAAAAAAACGCAAAGAAATTATTTCAAATGTATTAAATCAAGAAGAAATTATAGAAGGTGTTGTTAAAAAAATCACTACTTACGGTATGTTTGTTGATGTAGGTGGTGTTGATGGTTTAGTTCATTATAGCGAAATTTCTTATAAAGGACCAGTAAATCCTAGTTCGTTGTATAATGAAGGTGATAAAGTTCCTGTAAAAGTGATTAAATATGATAAAGATAAAAAACATCTTTCTTTATCTATAAAACTTGCCATGCCTGATCCTTGGGATGAAATTAAAGATGGTTTAGAAGTTGGCGATACTATTAAAGTTACGGTTTCAAATATAGAACCATATGGTGCTTTTGTAGATTTAGGAAATGATATAGAAGGATTTTTACATATAAGTGAAATTTCTTGGGATAAAAATGCTAAAAATCCAAAAGACTATATTAACGAAGGTCAAGAGCTTGATGTGGAAGTGATTGAAATTAATGCTAAAGAAAGAAGACTTAGAGTTTCTTTAAAAAATTTATTAGCAAAACCTTTTGATGAGTTTTTAAAATCATATAAAGTAGGTGATGTGCT
The DNA here is from genome assembly GCF_004357905.1 of Campylobacter lari. Classification (NCBI taxonomy): domain Bacteria; kingdom Pseudomonadati; phylum Campylobacterota; class Epsilonproteobacteria; order Campylobacterales; family Campylobacteraceae; genus Campylobacter; species Campylobacter lari. The sequence goes on from NZ_SMTT01000010.1 coordinate 12,586, forward strand.
AAAAGGCAGCGTTACTTCTGTGACTAATTTTGGCGCCTTTATAAAAATTGCTAATTTAGAAGGTTTATTGCATAATGAAGATGCTTCTTGGAATAGAAGTGATAAATGTAAAGATATGTATAAAGTTGGTGATGTTGTAGAAGTTAAAATCATTAAACTAGATAAAGAAAATCAAAAAATTTCTTTAAGTACTAAAGAATTACAAAAAAGTCCTGTTCAAGTTTATGCTCAAAAACACCAAGTAAATGATGTTATTTCTGGTAAAATTAGAGATATTAAAGATTTTGGAGTTTTTGTAGAGCTTGAAGAAGGCGTTGATGCGCTTATTCATAAAGAGGATTTAGGTAATATTGATTTTTCAAGTTTAAAAGTAGGTGATACAATAGAAGCTTTGATTGTTTTCATTGATGAAAAGAAAAATAGAATTCGTTTAAGCGTAAAAAGCCTTGCAAGAATGAAAGAAAGAGAAGCATTAAATGAAATCAATGATAATGACAAAGTAACTTTAGGTGATATTATCAAAGATCAACTTTTATAATAAAAAATGAAAAAATATACCCTTTATGGTATTTTAGGTTTTTTAAGCCTAATTTTATTTATTGCTTTTATTTTTATGGTGAGATATGTAGATATTGGGAATTTACCTATCTCACAAAATGTTAAATATTCTTTTGATGAAATAAAAAAAGAGTTACCACAAACTTGGCAAGATAAACTTTCAAATATTAAAATCAATGATTTTTCTCCAGCAGCAAATGAATTTTATATGAGTTTTAATATGGATGATTCTGTAGTAAAGCCAAAACAAAAATTTTATATGCTCGATGTAAATAAAAATGATGTTTATTCTATGTTTTGTTTAAAGCAAACTCTGCATTCTTTTTTTATCAAATACACTTTAACACAGAGTAAAGATGAAGTGGCAATTTATTTAGATACAAATAATGAAAAAGTATTAAATACACTGATCGACAAATTAAAAATTTATAACATAAATGCAAAATTAAAGGAGGTTTGGTTATGAAAAAAATTATTGTATGTGATGCGATATTAGACAAAGGCGTAGAACTTTTAAGAAAAGCTGATGATGTTGAGCTTATCGAAGCAGCACATTTGCCTAAAGATAAACTTTTAACAAAATTAAATGATGTAGATGTTGCTATTACTAGAAGTTCAACGGATGTGGATTTGAAATTTATCAATGCATGTTCTAATTTAAAAGCTTTAGTTAGAGCAGGCGTTGGGGTTGATAATGTTGATATAGATGAATGCTCTAAAAAAGGCATTATAGTAATGAATGTACCAACGGCTAATACCATAGCAGCAGTTGAGCTTACTATGAATCATTTATTATGCTCTGCAAGATCTTTTGTAAATGCTCATAATTTTTTAAAAATACAAAGAAAATGGGAAAGAGAAAAGTGGTATGGTGTTGAACTTATGAATAAAACTTTAGGAGTTATAGGTTTTGGTAATATAGGTTCAAGAGTGGCTGTACGTGCAAAAGCTTTTGGTATGAAAGTTATAGCTTATGATCCTTATGTGGTAGCTTCTAAAATGACTGATTTGGGTATAGAGTGTGTGAATTCTTTAGATGTAATCTTAACTCAAAGTGATTTTATTACCATACATACGCCAAAAACAAAAGAAACAACAGATATGATTTCTTTTGAAGAAATTTCTAAAATGAAAGATGGGGTAAGATTGATAAATTGTGCCAGAGGTGGTCTTTATAATGAAGATGCATTGTGTGAAGGTTTAAAAAGTGGTAAAATAGCTTGGCTTGGTATCGATGTGTTTAATAAAGAACCAGCAACTAATCATCCATTTTTAGACTTTGAAAATGTTTCTGTTACTTCTCATCTTGGTGCAAACACTTTAGAAAGTCAAGAAAATATCGCTATCCAAGCATGCGAGCAAGCTTTAAATGCTGCAAGAGGAATTTCTTATCCTAATGCTTTAAATTTACCGATTAAAACTGAAGATTTACCAAGTTTTGTAGCACCTTATATTGAGCTTATTTCCAAAATGGGCTTTTTGGCTGCTCAGCTTGATAAAACTCCTATTAAGGCTATTAAACTTGAGAGCGAAGGACAAATTAGCGAGTATAATGAGTCTTTACTAACTTTTGCAACAGTGAGTGTTTTAAGAGGAATTTTAGGTGAGAATATTAATTATATTAACGCACATTTTGTAGCTAAAGATAAGGGCGTAGAACTTTCTTCTTGTATTCTACCAAGTAGTGGTTATAGTAATAAAATCACTATAAAAGTAATTACAGATAATTCTAACCTTTCTATCTCAGGAACTATTTTTGGTGAAAATGAACAAAGAATAGTAGAATTAAATGGTTTTGATGTAGATTTTAAACCAAAAGGGAAAATGATAATTTTAAATAACAATGACATACCAGGAGTTATTGCTAATGTTAGCGGAATTTTAGCCAAAAATAATGTCAATATAGCTGATTTTAGACTTGGTAGAAATGGCTTTGGAAAAGCTTTGGCTGTAATTTTGCTTGATACGAAAATTTCAAAAGCTTTGCTTGAGGAATTAAGAGCTATTGATGCTTGTATTTTTGCAGAATATGCAGAAATTTAAGGCTTTTTATAAGCCTTAATTGTTACAATTATTTTTTAATTTTAAAATTAAGGAAAATATATGGCTTCTTATGGAATGGGAGATTTAAAAAAAGGTTTAAAAATAGAAATTGATGGTATTCCTTTTAAAATCGTAGAATATCAACATGTAAAACCAGGAAAAGGTCCTGCTTTTGTTCGTATTAAAATTAAATCTTTTATCGATGGTAAGGTTTTGGAAAAAACTTTCCATGCAGGGGATAAATGTGAATCTCCAAATTTAGAAGAAAAACAAATGCAATATCTATACGATGATGGTGAAAATTGTCAATTTATGGATACCCAAACTTATGAGCAAGTTGCAATTAGCGATGAAGATGTGGGTGAAGCTAAAAAATGGATGCTTGATGGAACCATGGTAGATGTTTTATTTCACAATGGAAAAGCAATTGGTGTGGAAGTACCTCAAGTAATGGAACTTAAAATTATTGAAACGGCACCAAATTTTAAAGGCGATACTCAAGGCTCAAACAAAAAACCAGCTACTTTAGAAACAGGTGCAGTAGTGCAAATTCCTTTCCATGTATTAGAAGGGGAAGTAATCCGCGTTGATACTGTGCGTGGAGAGTATATAGAAAGAGCAAATAAATAATCCCTTATTTAAGGGATTATAAAGTTCTTAATTTATTAATTTCATCTCTAAGCATTGCCGCTTTCTCAAACTCAAGATTTTTAGCTGCTTCTAGCATTTGTTTTCTTAATTCTTTTACTATTTTAGCGCGTTCTTTCGCAGGCATTTTTTCAAGTTCTTTGCCTTTACGATAAATTTCTCCTTGTTCAAGCTCATGTTTTAAACTTTCTTCTATGTTTCTTTTTACTGAGGTTGGTGTGATGTTGTGCTTTTTATTATAAGCTTCTTGTAGGGTTCTTCTTTCATTGGTAGTATCGATAGCTTCTTGCATAGATTTTGTGATTTTTTTAGCAAAAAGCAATACTTTTCCATTGACATTTCTAGCCGCGCGTCCCATCGTTTGAATGAGTGCAGTGGTGCTTCTTAAAAAGCCTTCCTTGTCTGCATCCATAATCGCTATAAGGGAAACTTCAGGTAAATCAAGTCCTTCTCTTAAAAGATTAATCCCGATTAAAATATCAAAAGCACCACTTCTTAAGCCACGGATGATTTCATTGCGCTCAATTGCATCAATTTCTGAGTGCATGTATTTTACTTTTAAGCCAAGTTCCAAGTAGTATTTACTAAGCTCTTCAGCCATTTTTTTAGTTAAAACGGTTATTAAAACTCTTTCATTACGCTCTATAACTTTTTTAGCTTCATCGTATAAAATTTCTACTTGATTTTCACTATCTTTGATTTCTATTTTAGGATCTAAAAGCCCTGTTGGACGCATGATTTGATAAAAAATATTTTCTTTGCTTAATTCTAGTTCTAAAGGTGCAGGTGTGGCTGAAACAAATAAAAATTTACAATTTTTATTAATAAATTCATCAAACATCAAAGGTCTATTATCTAAGGCACTTGGCAAGCGAAAACCATAATCAACCAAAGTTTGCTTTCTGCTTCTATCCCCTGCAAACATTCCGCGAAATTGTGGTAAAGATACATGAGATTCATCTACAATGACTAAAAAATCTTGATTTTTAATGGCAAAATAATCAAAAAGCGTATAAGGTGTATCGCCACTCTTAAGCCCTGTTAAATGCAAGGCATAATTTTCAACTCCTTTGCACATACCAGTACTTTGAAGCATTTCAAGGTCAAATTCTACCCTTTGTTTTAGTCTTTGTGCTTCTACGAGTTTATTTTCATTTTCAAAATAAGCAAGGCGTTTATTTAATTCAGCTTTTATACCTTTTATAGCCTCTTTAAGTCTAGCTTCACCTACGCTAAATTGACTAGTTGGATAAAGTATAAATTTTTTTAAGTCTTTACCTTTTTTATTTTCTAAGATATTATAATGATACATCGCCTCAAGTTCATCGCCAAAAAATTCAAGTCTAATAGCTTCATCCTCATAATAAGCTGGATATATATCTACTATATCTCCATTGACTCTAAAATCAGCTCTGTCAAAGAAATTATCATTGCGTTTATAACCCATATCTACAAGTTTTTTTAAAAGTTCTTTTTGATTTATTTGCATATTAAGCTCTAAAATCAAAACCATACCCACATACTCACTTGGATTTCCCAAACCATAATTTGCTGAAACACTAGCTATGCAAATAACATCATCATAACTTAAAAGCGAAGCACTTGCGCTTAGTCTTAATCTTTCTAAGTCTTCATTAGTAGAGCTGTCTTTTTCTATAAAAACATCGGTTCTTGGTATATAAGCCTCGGGTTGATAATAATCATAATAGCTTATAAAATACTCCACATGATTATTTGCAAAAAAGCCTTTAAATTCACTATAAAGTTGCGCGCATAAGCTTTTATTGTGGCTCATGATAAGAGTAGGCATGTTTAAGTTTTTAATGATATTTGCCATAGTGAAAGTTTTTCCACTACCTGTAACACCTAGCAAGGTTTGGTATTTATTGCCTGCTTTAATGCTTTTTACTATACCATCAATAGCTTGCTTTTGATCAGGACTTGGCTTAAATTCGCTAGTAAGTTCAAACATAATTTTTCCTAACTTGTATTTTTACTAATTTTACACAAAATTTTTTCTAAAAATTTAAATTTTAAAACAAAAAGCTATGCAAAATTAAATTTTTTTTTGTTACAATACGTGTTTAAAATACTCTAAAATATAAAATCAATAAAGGCAAAAAATTATGTATGATGAAAGAATAATCAACACAATGACAGATAAAGTAAATGAGCTTTTGGCTAAATATAATGAAGTATGTGAAATAAATGAAAATTTAAGAAATGAATTAGTGAGCGTAAAAGCACAAAATGAAGCTAAAAACAATCAAATTGCGCGTTTGGAAGAAGAGCTTAAAAATAAAAATATTGAAAGTGAAGATGTGATCAAAAAAATAGAGGCAGTTCTTGGCAAACAATAATCAAAGAAAAGTTACAATCAATGTCTATGCAAAAGACTTTGTCGTAACATGCAGTAATGAATTTGCAAATCATCTTGAAGATGAGATTGCTTTAATTTCTGGAGGCACAGGTAAGATAGAACTTGCAAATTTCATTAATGCTTTTGTAAAACTTAGCTACGAAAACTATATCTTAAAAAAAGAACTCAACAAACTTATAAACACTATCGATGAAGAAATACAATAAATGCAAGTAAAAAAAGCTTTTACTTTAGTAGAGCTTATTTTTTGTATGATGATTATTGCTATTCTTAGCACAATTGCTTATCCGTATTTTTCTTTTGGAAAAAATGATGCTAAACTTATCCAAGCAAAAAGTGAGGTAGAGCTCATCAATGCTTCTTTGGCCTTACTCAAAAATCAGTTTTTATTTAAAGAAAGTAAGGATTTTCCAGCCATTTTAGATGAAGCTTTGATAAATAGTGAAAATCAAAAATTATTTTTTTGTGATAGTTTGCAAAATTACAAAAAAACAAATCATTGTACATATAGTGTATTAGATAAGCCAATTGTTTCAAGTAAAAAATCATGGATGAAAATAGCAAATACTCAATATAGATTTTTTATAAATGCTAAAAATTACATAGATTTTTCTTATAATGGTGAAAAAGTTTTTTTAGAATGTGTGAGTTTAAATTGTAAGGATTATGGGTTTTGAATTTTTATCAACTTGCTATAAAAGGATATTATTTAGATACCTTAATTTATGAAAGTGAAGAAGAAATTGAAATTTTAGATGAAGTGATAGTTGATCTTGCAAGGAAAAAAAATCTCAAAGCTATAATTTTACAAAAATGTTCAAAGCCTGATTTTAAAACCCAAGCTATAAAAGAAAAAACAGGTTTTAAACTAACGCAATACCAATACGAACTTGCTCAATTTATTGCTTATTATTATGCTAGTAAAATAGCTTTTGTTTTGGGTATGTTTGAAAGCATTAAAGAGTATAAAAATGAAAAAATTCATATAGAAAAAGCACCTAGTTTAAGTAAAAACCAGCAAGAGGCTTTGGAATTTATAAAAACTAAACAAACTAGTTTATTATTTGGCGATACAGGAAGTGGTAAAACTGAAATTTATATTAGTTTGATAAAAGAATATCTAGAGCAAGGAAAGCAAGTTTTGCTTTTAATGCCAGAAATCGCTCTAACTCCGCAAATGCAAAAAAGATTAAAAGTGTATTTTGGTGAGCATTTTTTCTTGTGGCATTCTAAAATTACTAAGAAAAAAAAGCAAGAATACTTGCAAGATTTAACAAATTCAAAAGCTCTTTTGGTGGTGGGAGCTAGATCGGCTTTGTTTTTACCTTTTAAGAATTTGGGTTTGATTATTATTGATGAAGAGCATGATAATTCTTATAAAGCTTCTAATAATCCAAAAATCAATGCAAGAGATTTGGCTTTATTTGTAGCAAAAAAAATGCATATAAAAGTTCTTTTAGGTTCGGCTACTCCAAGTGTTGTAAGTTATTATAAACATCCTTGTTTTAGACTTAAAGGAACCTTTTTTGAAAGCAAAAAGCAGTTTTTATATGATGAGAGCGAGCTTAGTGTCTCGTCAAAATTACTTTTAGAATTAAAAATTAGCTTAAGAAATAAAAAGCAAGCTGTGGTATTTTTACCTACAAGGGCAAATTTTAGACAAATTTTATGTAAAGAATGTGCTAATACCATTAAATGCCCTTTTTGTTCTATTGCTTTGAGTTTGCACAAAAATAAAAATGCATTAAAATGTCATTATTGCAATTTTACTAAAGAAATCGATCAAACCTGCCCAACTTGCAATGGAGTTATGCTTGAAGCTAAAAAAATGGGCACAGCAGAGCTTTGTGAGCTTTTAGAAAGAGAATTAGCTGAGTTTAATCCTATCATAAAAAGATTTGATAGTGATGAGATTAGCAGTGTAAAAAAGCTTGATATGATTTTAAAAGATTTTAACCAAGAAAAAATTGATATTTTAGTAGGCACTTCTATGCTTGCTAAAGGACATGATTATCACAATGTGGATTTGAGTGTGATTTTAGGTCTTGATGAGTATTTATTCAGACCTAATTTTAAAGCTTTGGAAGAGACTTTGGCTCTTGCTATGCAAGTAGCAGGTCGTGCAGGTCGTAAAGGCGAGGGTAGGGTGTTTTTACAAACTAAGAATAGATCTTTTTTTGAAAAATATATACAAGATTATGATAGCTTTTTAAAAGATGAATTAAATTCTAGAAGTGAGCTTTACCCTCCATTTAAAAGACTTTTAAGGCTAATTGTTGAAGATGAGGATAAAAACAAAGCTTTAAATTTATGTGAATTTATAGCTAATAAAGTTCAAGAATTAAAACAAGTGCAATTAGTAGGACATGGTGCTTGTGGCATTGAAATGCTAAATAAGAAATGGCGTTTTTATGTATTATTGCGTGCTAATACTCATCAAGAACTTGTAAAATTTGAGCATTTTGCCTTAAATTTTAAAAATATTACTTGCGATATAGATCCAGTTGATTTTTCTTAAAAAATATATTTATTTATAAATAATTATTATTTTATAATAAAAACAATATTTTATTTTTAATTTTAAATTTATTTTGATAAGAATATACTTTTTTAATTTCTTAAATTTAAAGGAGAGAAAATGAAAAAGTTTAGTTTTCTTACAAACTGTGTACTTTTTGGTGCTTTGCTTAATAATGCTTTAGCTTGTACTACTATTTTAGTACCAAATGAAGCAAGCAAAGATGGCTCTATGTTGGTTGCAAGAAGTGCTGATAGTAAAGCAGATAAAGCACAGATTTTTTTAATCCATCCAAGAGTTGAAAACCAAAAAGGTATTTATAGTACTAAAGCACATCAAGGAATGAATGATTTTACTTACCCTTTACCTGCTAAATCTTTTCAATATAGCACTATAGCTAATTGGCAAAGTAAATTACATGGTGCTACTGGTTTTAATGAAAAGGGTGTTGGGATAAGTGCTACTGAATCAATTTATGCAAAAGATGAGCTTTTAAAATTTGATCCTTATAATGAGAAAAATGGTATTAGTGAAGATGATATTTTAGATGTTTTGCTTCCAAGAATTAAAAGTGCAAAAGAAGGTGTTCTATTATTAGGCGATATTATAGAAAAACAAGGTGCTGCTGAGGGTTTTGGAGTAGCTTTTGTGGATTCTAAAGAAATTTGGTATTTAGAAAGTGCTACAGCACATCAGTGGATGGCTGTAAAAATTCCTAATAATTCGTATTTTGTTAGCGCAAACCAGGGTAGGTTGAAGCAATTAAAATTTAACGATGAAAATACCTTGCATTCTAAAAATTTAATAAATTTTGCCGTCATTCATAAAGCGTATAATCCTAAAGTAGATAAGGATTTTGATTTTTTTAAAGTTTACACAAGAAATGATGATAGAGATTTAACTTATAATTATCCTAGAGTTTGGTGGATACAAAAAATGTTTAATCCATCTTTAAATCAAGATGTAAAAAATGGTGCTAATTTTAATGTGTTTTTAGAACCTGAACAAAAACTTAGTGTGGATGATTTAAAAAAAGCTTTAAGATCGCACTATGATAGAACAAAATATGATCCATACTCAAATTTCAATGAAGATGAAAATATTTATCGTGTTGTGAGTGTGTTTAGAACTTATGAATCTCATATCATGCAAGTTAGACCGTGGCTTCCTAAAGAGATAGGCAGGTTAAATTATGTCGCAATAGGAATGGCCGATTTGAGTGTGTATTTGCCTTATTATTTTGGTAATGATGAATTTATTGCAGGTTATCAACAAGGAACAAATGAAGCTGATGATGAATCAATTTATTGGATTTATCGCAAGTTACAAACTCTTGTAATGAGTGATTATAATAAGTATGCACCTATTGTAAAAAATGCTTATGCTAAATTTGAAAAAGACACATCTTTAAAACAAGAAGCTATGGAAAAAGAATATTTAAGTCTTTATCAAAAAGATAAGAATAAAGCAAAGCAAATTTTAGTTGATTTTTCATTACAAAATCAAAAGGAAGCTAAAAAACTTACCCAAGATTTAACAAATCAAATTTTTACCCTTTTAACAAGAGATACAGATGTAAAATATAAATCTCTTAATAAAAATAAAAAAGATTAATGATATAGCCCATTTTTGGGCTATAATACTCTAAAAATATTTTTAGAGTGATTTTAATGACAAGATATAAAACAAGACAAATAAAAGTAGGCGATGTTTTAATAGGTGGTGATGCACCTATTTCTGTGCAATCCATGCTTTTTACTAAAACAAGAGATATTGAAGGTTGTTTAGAGCAACTTAATAGGCTTTATTTTGCCGGTGCAAATATAGTGCGTTTAGCTTGTTTGGACATGGCAGATGCAAGAGCTTTAAAAGAAATCAAAGCAAAAAGTCCCTTGCCTTTAATAGTGGATATACATTTTAATCATAAGCTAGCAGTTTTTTGTGCTGAATTTATCGATGGGGTGAGAATTAATCCGGGAAATATAGGCTCAAAAGAAAATATAAAAGAAGTGGTGCAAGCTTGTAAACAAAGAAAAATTCCTATTAGAATAGGGGTAAATCATGGCTCTATAGAAAAGCAATTTAGCGATAAATATGGTTATAATATAGAGGCTATGCTTGAGAGCGCTTTATATAATATAAAATTACTAGAAGATTTAGACTTTTTTGACATTAAAATTTCTATGAAAACTTCAGATGTGCAAAATACCATAAAAGCTTATGAAGCTCTAAGACCACTTTGTGATTATCCGTTTCATTTAGGGGTTACTGAAGCAGGAACTAAATTTCATAGTACTGTTAAAAGTTCGATTGCCTTAGGAAATTTGCTTTTAAAAGGTATAGGCGATACAATGAGAGTTTCTATGACAGGGGAGCTTGAAGAAGAGATTAAGGTAGCAAGGGCTATTTTGCAAGATAGTGGAGTGCAAAAGAGTGGAGTAAATATCATCTCATGCCCAACTTGTGGAAGAATTCAAAGCGATTTGATTAAAGCGATTAAGATAGTAGAAGAAAAAACTAAACATATAAAAGAACCATTAAATATAAGTGTTATGGGTTGTGTTGTAAATGCCTTGGGTGAGGCTAAGGGTGCTGATGTGGCTATTGCTTTTGGAAAAAATCAAGGTTTAGTTATAAGACATGGTGAAGTGGTGGCAAAATTAAAAGAAGATGAGCTTGTTGATAGATTTTTACTTGAAGTAGAAGATGAAGTAAAACTTAGAGAAAAAGATTAATTTTTTTCTAAGTAAGTTTTTTGCATATTTTGTAATTTTTTAGAAATTTTTACTTTATAAATACTTGGATTTTGAAGTTTTTTTAGTTTAAAATCCAAACTATCAACACTTTTTTTATGATACTCTTGAATATTTTTCAAGTTAGGAAGCCCATAGATTAATTTTCCATCTTTAAAAATAAGCTCATGTAAATTTTTATATGTATAACCTTGATAATTTTTGATACTCTCATCATGTGTATATAAAATATCAAAACTTGCTTTATTGTTTTTATAATACCTTATGAGTTTTTTAAAATGTGGCAAGGTTGTTTTGCTTGAGCTTGCGCTGATTTTTATTTTAGGGATGATTTGATTGTTTTTTTCTAATGCAACAAGCTTATAAACAGCTCCAAAAATAGGCGAGCTTGCTGAAGTAATAAGCTTTTCTCCAATACCAAAAGCATCGATTGGAGCTTTGTTTTTTAGTAATTTTTCTATGATGAACTCATCTAAGGCATTGCTAGCTATGATTTTGCATTTTGTTAAGTTAGCAAGATCTAGTTTTTTTCTAATATATTTAGAGATTTTCAGCAAATCTCCTGAATCAATACGGATGGAATAATTTTGCATAGAATCTTGCGTATTTAACTCATTAAAAACTAAAATAGCATTTTCAATACCTTTTTTATAATCATATGTATCAATCAAAAGACTTATATTATCTTTATAAATTTGACAATATGCTCTAAAAGCACTTAGCTCATCATCAAACATTTGTACCCAAGCATGAGACATGGTTCCACTAATAGGAATATTAAATTTTCTCCCAGCTAAAGTACAAGCACTTGCATGAAAACCACCTATAAAAGCAGCTCTAGCACCATTTAAAGCTGCGCTTTCTCCATGGGCTCTGCGAGAGCCAAATTCTAAGAGTAATTTTTCTTTTGCAATTTGAGCAATTCTGCTAGCTTTAGTGGCAATTAGACATTGATGATTTAGGGTTAAAAGTATGAAAGTTTCTAATAATAAAGCTTCTATTATAGGTGCTTTGATGATCATTAAAGGTGTATTAGCAAAAATACATTCACCTTCTTTAACACTTAGTATATCTCCACTAAATTTTAAAGTTGAAAGGTAGTTTACAAAATCATCATCAAATTTTTTAGTATTTTTCAAAAAATCTATGTCATCTTTAGAGAAAGAAAAATGATTAATATGATTTATGATTTGTTCTAATCCACAAAAAATAGCATAAGAAGCACTATCAGGAGCTTTTCTAAAAAAAACTTCAAAATAAACAATCTGCTTATGCATATTTTGTTTAAAATAAGCATAAGCCATACTTAGTTCGTAAAAATCACATAATAATGAAGAATTCATATAAGGATTTTTACTTACAAATTAATCCATTTGACGACGCAAGAAAGCAGGAACATCAAGTTGAGAAATCACTTCCTCATCAAACCCACCGCTAGCTTTGCGCAAATTCATATAGCTATTTTTTTTACTTTCTTCTTGTTCTTTAGCACTTTCTATTTCAGCTTTATCTTCAAAACCTGTAGCAATAATAGTTACTTCAACACGATCGCCCATGCTTTCATCGGTAGTTGCGCCAAAGATTACTTTTGCATTTTCATCTGCTATATCGCTAATGCTTTGAGTAGCTTGTGAAATTTCTATCAATGAGCATTCAGGTCCAATTTTATAATGGATGATTACGCCTTTAACACCTTTCATAGTCATACCATCTAATAATGGAGATTCTATAGCGCTTGATAATGCGTCCATGATAGCATTTTCACCTTCTCCATGACCCACACCCATTAAAGCTAAACCTCTATGGCTCATAACAGTTCTAACATCTGCAAAGTCAACATTGATATCGCCATCTTCTAAAAGAATAGACACCATACCTCTAACAGCTCTAGCTAAGATATCATCAACTAGTTTGAATGCTTCTTTTATACCTGCTTTTTTTGGAAGTATGCTAAGAAGTTTTTCATTTTGGATTACAATGATAGAATCACTTTCTTTTTTTAATTCAGCCAAGCCAGCTTCAGCTAATTTTTTTCTTTGTTTTCCTTCAAAAGCAAAAGGCATAGTTACAACCGAAACAGTTAATGCGCCTACTTCTTTAGCAGCTTGTGCTACAACAGGAGCTGCACCTGTACCAGTTCCACCACCAAGTCCTGCTGAAATGAATACTATATCACTTTGACTTAAAGCTGCTTTTACTTCTTCAAAGCTTTCTCTTGCACTTTCTGCTCCAATTTCTGGTTGCATTCCAGCACCTAAACCTTTAGTTTTTTTCTCACCTAGTTGAATTCTAGTTTTTGCTAAAGATTTTGCTATAGCTTGTGCATCAGTATTTGCTGAGATAAGATCAAGATCATGTAAGCCCATATTTACCATATGATCTATCATATTACCACCACCACCACCGCAGCCTATGACTTTTATTTTTGCACCTTTTGCGTGTTGCATTTCTTCTACTAGATATTCGCTCATTGTATCTCCTATTAGAACTGGTTTATTAATTTATTCCAAAAATTATGCATAAAACTTGATTTTTTATCTTTTTTGGTTTCAACTTTTGTTAATTCTGTTTTTTCATCTTCAAAATCTCTCTGTTCTTGAAAAATTTCTTCAAAATTTTTATTTTCTTCTTCATGTTCTTTTATGGTGAGATTTTGTTTTATCTGTTTGTTGATAAATTCAGGCTCTCCTTTGTATCTTAGTTTTTCATTAGAATCTAATTCATAAGGAGTAAAATGTCCACCACCATATAAACAAAGACCTATAGCGCAGCTATTTTCTGCATCTTCAAAAATTTCTTTAAAGCCATCCATAGTATCTTTTTTTGCGGTCGCTATTCTAACAGCTTTATTATCAAAATAAGCTGAAGCAAGTTTGTCAAGTCCTGCAAATTTTGTCATTCCACCTGTTAATACTATGCCTGCTCCTGCTTGATTTGCACAAGCATTATCACTTAGCATTTTAGCCAAAATAATAATAGTTTCTTCAATTCTTGCATAAATAACATTAGATATAACTTCTACTGAAACTTCATTTTTTCTTTTTTCATCCCCCATATATGGAATTTGTATAATTGAGTTTTCATTTTGTGCTAAAGATGCATAATTTAATTTTAGTTTTTCTGCTTCTTTTGGTGGGGTATGCAAAGCTATGGATAAATCATTAGTGATATTTACTGAACCAATTTGTAAGCATTCATTATATCGTATAGAATTACCCGCATGAATGACCATATCACAAACCGCTCCACCCATATCGATTAAAATAGCACCTAGTTCTTTTTCACTATCATCAAAGCATGCGATAGAAGAAGCATATCCTGAAAGAACGATATTATCTACTCTAAGATCAGCAAGCTCAACTGCTTTTTTTAGATTTTTAATATGCACTTCTTGCGAGATTACAATATGTGTAGAAACTTCAAGACGATTTCCACTCATTCCCAAAGGATCTTCTACATGCTCAAGATCATTTACTTTAAAATTATAAGGCAATACATGAATGATTTCATATCCACTAGGTATATTTGCGGTATGTTTTGCTGTGCTTACTGCTCTGTGAATTTCTTTAATACCTATTTCATGATTTGGTATATTAACTACACCTATACTGTCTACACTTTTTGCATAAGCACCTGAAATAGATACAATTACTTTATCATAATGCACACCTGACATCATTTGTGCATCGGCTACTGCCTCTTCTATAGATTTTGAAGCAAGCTCTATATTGGTAATTGCTCCTTTTTTTATACCATTTGATTTTGATTTTCCAAAACCAATGATTTTAAGTCCTTCTTCACTTTTTTGTGCCAAAATAGCACAAGTTTGTATTGAGCCTAAATCAATTCCTAAAATATTCAATTTGTATTTCCTTTATAATAGCGTTGGATTGGATATAATTCTATAAGTTTTTTTAATAATTCTTCCTTAAGTAAAGCTTGTTTAGTTTGTTTGGCACTTTGTTCTATGATAAATTTATAAATTTCTTCTTTATCTTTGTTTTCTAGAGTTTGCTTTGTAATTTCATAAACTATTGCTTTATCATCAAATAAAACATAAGATTTAGCTTTATTTGAGTCAAATACATGCATTAAAAACTCACTAAATTCAGCATCATTTATCATTTCACCTACTTTTGCTCCTTTACTTGAGTCGCGACTATAAGTTCCTATATCTATGCCTTGGAAATTATCTAGTGCAAGCTTTGCTTTTTCTTCTAATAAAGTTTTAGTTTTTTCTCTGATGTAAAGTTTGCTCACTTCATTTTTGGCTTGCTCAAAAGTCATAGTCTGTATAGGATTTATTTTTATAAGTTTTGCAACCATATAGCCGTTTTCAAATTTAAAAGGTTTGATAAAATCATTTTCTTTAGCTTTTTGTATGTTTTCTAAAGGGTAATAAATATCAGCATCGCTTATTGTGATGTTTTTGTCAAAACTAAGCTCGTTTTTTCTCAAAGCAACATAGCTTTCATTAGCTTTAAGTTTAAGCTTGGAAAGTTTTAAATCTTTTATAACTTTATCTTTGCTTTGTTCTAAGCTTAGAATTTTTCCTGCAAAATCTTTATAGTCATTTTTATTTTCTTCATAGTAAGCTTGAATTTCTTTATCAACAACTGTGATTGTATTAGGATCTAAAAAATAAGTTGCAAGCTCATAGCTTTTTTGTGTTTTATATAGGTTTTTGTTTTTTTCCCAAGTTTGTTTTAGTTCTTTTTCATCAATAGGAATATTTTTATTATCAAGTTTTATTATTTGAATTTTTAAATTATCTTGCATTAAAAAACTTGCACCAAACATATCAAACTCATTTTGTTTGATTTGTAAATTTAAAATAGCATTGATTTTTTTAAGCAATAATTCATCATGGATAATTTTTTCATAAGCTTTTGGCGTATAGTTGTTTCTTGCAAGTAAATTATAATATAAATCTTTATCAAAAACACCTGAAGCATTATGAAAGATTTTTTGATGCGCTAAATCATAAGCAATTTCTTCTTCGCTTACATTTAAACCTAAAGTTTTAGCATAAGAAAGCAGAAGTTTTTCTTGTATAAGTTCATTGATAGCTTGAGTATCTAAGCCATCTTTTTGTGCTTGTTCTTGTGTATAATTGCCATTGTTTAATTGTGAGTAGTAGTTAAATAATTGAGAATATTTTAGATTGAATTCATCATAGCTTATTTTTTCATCGCCTACTTTTGCAACAGAATTTGATCTATCGGTGTTAAAATCATAACTTCCCCAGCCAACAAAACCTGCTCCAACAAAAGCAATAACACTAATCCAAATAGTAATAACTAAATATTTTTTATGATGCTGCATCCAAGTGAGCATTTTTACCCCAATCCATAATTAATTAAATTAAACCATAAATTATAGGTAATTTGTGATTAATAAAAAATTAATTTTATGATTTTATGATAAATTTGTCTCTGCTAAATGGATAATTTTACAAGAATTTTCGATTAAATCTATTATTTTTCCAAGTTCATAGCTTGTTCTTCCATAAGCAAATATTCCATATCCTTTCACAACGACAAAATTTTGTTTTTGTTCTAACATATAACGATAAATTTCAGTTTGCGATCTATCATCCCAATCCTCATAACTTTTAGGATTGTAAACTCGAATTTTTTCTAAAAAAATTTCTCCAAAATAATCTTGAGGTGTTATGAAATCATGATTTAAACTCATGGATAAGGTATAAGCTGGATAAGCAAAACATACGAATTTAGCTTCAGGTATATTTTCATATATGCTTTTATGTATTTCACTATCGCTGCTTGCTTCATCCCAGCTATAATCTTTTGCAAATTTTAAGATACTTAAATTTTTTTCATCTAATTGATTCAAAAAAGCATTGCTTTTGTTGATAATAAATGAGCCTTGTGAAAGTTTTGCTGAAACAGAACCATGGCAAATTCCAAAAAAATTTTTTTTAAACATTGATGAGGATAGAATTTGAATTTGGGAAATAATATTTTCTTTATTCATTAAAAACCTTGTTTTAAACTTAGCTAAGGTATTATACTAAAAAATATTAAAAGGTATATTTTGCAAAGTCCACATATTCCTGTTTTATTACAAGAAGTTTTAAATACTTTTGATGATTTTGATAGCGGAGATTTTTTAGATTGTACTTTGGGTTATGGAGGGCATTCTAAAGCATTATTGCAAGCTCATGAAAAATTAAGATTAATTGCTTGCGATAAAGATTTAGAGGCTTTAAGTTTTTCCAAAGAGTTTTTAAAAAATTTTCAAGATAGAATAAGTTTTAATCATATAGGTTTTAAAGATATTTTAACTCAAATTTCAACGCAAAACATAAGAGGAATTTTAGCCGATATTGGTGTATCTTCTTTGCAGCTTGATAAAAATGATAGGGGTTTTTCACTAAATTCTGATTTTTTAGATATGAGAATGGATCAAAATAATCCTTTAAGTGCTAAAGAAGTAGTAAATTCTTACAACAAGGAAGCTTTAGAACGAATTTTTAAAGACTATGGAGATCTAGCGCCGGTTGCTTCAATGCTCGCTCAAAAAATTATCAATGCAAGAAGTCAAAAAGAGATTACAAGTGCAAAAGAATTAAGTCAAATTATAGGAAATGCTAAGTTAAAAGGACGCAATGTATCTTTAGCTTTGCTCGTATTTCAAGCTTTGCGTATAGAAGTAAATAATGAACTTGGTGAGTTAAAATCCTTACTTGAAAATATAGAGAAAGCAAAATTAAAAGATTGTAAATTAGCTATTATTAGCTTTCATTCTTTAGAGGATAGAATAGTAAAAAATACTTTTAAAAGATGGGAAAAAGACTGCATTTGTGATGAAAGAGCTATAAAATGCGAATGCGGTAAAGGACATAGTCTTGGTAAAATTTTAAGTAAAAAAGCTATAAGTGCCTCCAAAGAAGAAATAAGCTATAATAGTAGATCAAGTTGTGCAAAAATGAGAATTTTTTATTTTAGGTAAATAATGATTGAAGATGATTTTTTAAAAGAAAAACAAAATATACGCGAAAAAATGTTGAAATATTCTAGGGCTATTAAAGAAGGTAGACCTTATGAAGAGTATGAGCACAATTTCAATGAAAGCGATCGCATATTAAAAAATAGAATACAGCGTAAAAAAAGACCTAAATTTACAGACTTTGATGAAGAATATAAAGAAAAACCTAAAAAACAATCCGCTATTTATTTAAAAGAAGATTTGATAAATGTTAAATTAGAAGAAAAAAAGCCTTTTAAATTACAACTCAATTTTTTCAAAAAGCAAAAAGAAAAATTTGATAAAAAAAATGATAAAAATCTTAAGCCATCTAAAAATGTTAAAACTTTGCAGGAAGTAAAAAAAGTAGAAAAAATACAACAAGAAAAAAAAGATTCTATTCAAATATCTAAAATTCTTACTCAAAGTAATGTCTTTGTTACTTCAAAATTTCAAGATTTAAAAGAAAAAAGAAAAGAAAAAATCAAACTCAAACAAGAATTAAAAGAGCAAAAAAAAATCGAACAAGAAAAAATAAAAAAAGCTCAAGAAGAATTAAAAGAAAAAGAAAGATTAGCTAAGCAAGAGCAAAAAATTTTAGAAGAAAAAGTAAGGCTTGAAGAAAACCAAGAATATAATCAAGAAGATAAATACGAACTTTTAGATAGCATAGTAAGTGAGGAAAATAAAAATTTAACCCCTAAAAATTTATTATACGCAGGTTTGATGATAGCATTTGCTTTATTGATATTTTTCCCACAAATTTATATTAGAAATCAAATTTATTATGTAAGTAGAGAAATAGCAGATTTAAGATCGCAAGAATTAGTTTTAGATGAAGAAAACAAAGAGCTTCAAAGACAGCTTGAAGCATTGTATTTTCAAAATCAAGTTTTAGACTTTTTAGATTAATCTTGTGTTTGAATGATTTTCTCCAAAACATATTGTTCAAGTTGATTTTTTGGAATTTCTTCTTTAATGGCTTGGTTATAAATATTTTCTGCTATTTTTGAATATTTTTCATAAGCAAAATATGGAAAATGTAAAGTCCAGGCTTTTTTCAATAATCTTTTGCTTATTACTTTTCTAGTATAAATTTTAAAAATATCATAGCCAACAAAAACACAAGCGGTAACAAAAATAGCACTTAAGATACTAATATGAAAATCAATAATTGTTAAAAAATAATGGCTGATGATAAGCATAGGAACTAAAATAGCTATACAAAAAAGGGTATATATAAGATAAGAATTGAATACCTTAAATTTAAAATTTAATTTCGCAGGATCTATCATCATACCTTCATTTAACAAGGCATTTGCTTCTAATAAATCTTTTAAATTAACAGGTTGATTTGAAACTTTAAAAATAAAGTTTAAAATAAATTCTTGTATTTTCATTGTTTTACCTAGTAAGTATGTGATTTTTGTGATTTTAGCATTTTTGTTTTTAAATAAGATAAATTTTAAGTCTTGTAAATGAAATCTTGTGTTAAAATTTACATTATTTTTGCATATAAAGAAAGAAAAAGATGGCAGATTCTAGATTTATGATGAATGTAAAAGGCATAGCTAAAAGTTTTATACCTAGAAAAATTTATCAAAATCAATTACAAAATATTTTCAAAGAGCTTTTAAAATCAAAAAATATAGATAATATTATTACTCGCTTAAATTATTACAATTTGCAAAATGATTTTTTTGATATAAAAAATTTTCAAAATTATGAAAAAATAGGAAAATTTCCCTTTAAAAAAACTTCTTATGCTTATGATGCTTATGCAATTAGTAAATATTTTAATGATGATTTTTTATGGATTGAAGGTTTTGGAGATATTAGTTATAATCTTAAATATCCAAGCATAGCTAAATCAAGACCAGTTGAAAATGGCTTTAATAATATCATTTTAAAATTAGACAAAAACAGACATTTTGATTTTATACAAGATAAAAACCAATTTGAAGATAAAAAAGACTTACTCTTTTTTAGAGGTGCAATTTATCAACCTCATCGTATTAAATTTTTTGAAAAATATTTTGATAATCCTTGCTGTGATATTGCTCATGTTGGCGGTAGAAAAATTCAAGCCGAAAAATGGATTAAAAATTTAAATTTTAAAATTAGCAGAGCCTATCAAACGCAGTTTAAATTTTTACTTTCATTGGAAGGTAATGATGTAGCAAGCAACTTAAAGTGGGCGATGAAAACAAATTCTTTAGTTTTAGCCCCAAAAATGCGTTATGAAACTTGGTTTATGGAAGGAAAGTTAGTTCCAAATGAGCATTTTGCTTTGATTGATGATGATTATGAAAATGTAGAAGCTTTGCTTGATTATTATTTAGCTAATCCACATAGAGCAAAAGAAATCATACAAAATGCTCATGCTTATATAGAGCAATTTTTAGATGAAAAGATAGAATTTTATATAGGAATTTTAGTTTTAGCTAAGTATTTTTATTATTCTAATCAGCTTGATTTACCAAAAGATATTATTAATTTATTTGATTAAAAGGAGAGTTTATGCAAGAGATGGAAATAGTATTTTTAAATGATGAATTTATAAAAGCTAGCGAAGCTAAAGTGAGTATTTTTGATAGAGGTTTTATCTTTGGAGATGGAATTTATGAAGTAGTTCCTGTGGTAAATGCAAAAATAGCTGATAAGGAAGAATTTTGGGAGCGTTTTGAGCGTAGTTTAGCCCAAATTGATCTACAAATTCCTTATACAAAAGAAGAATTTGAAAATATTTTAAAGCAATTAATCATTAAAAATTCTCTCAAAGAAGGCGGGCTTTATATGCAAATTACCAGAGGGGTTGCTAGTAGAAATTTTGCTCTTTTAAAGGGGTTAAAACCTACTATTATGGCCTTTGCTTTTGAATGCAAGGTGATTGAGCATGAGTTTGCTAAAAATGGAGTAAGTGTTATTTCAACAGCTGATTTAAGGTGGAAAAGAAGGGATATAAAATCAATTTCTTTATTAGCTCAATGTCTTGCAAAAGAAGAAGCTGTTAAAGCTAGGGTTTTTGAAGCTTTTATGGTAGAAAATGCTTTAGTAACGGAAGCTTCTAGTAGTTCAGCTTTTATTATAAAAGATAAAACTTTAATCACTAAGCCATTTTCTAATGAAATCTTACCAGGAATTCGCCGTAAAAATATCTTAAAATTTGCAAAAGAACTTGATCTTAAAGTAGATCAAAGAGCTTTTAGTATGAAAGAAGTGTATGAGGCTGATGAGGTGTTTATTTCTGCGGCTACTTTTTTGATTTTAGGTGTTATAAAAGCAGATAGTAAGGTAATTAATGATGGTAAGGTGGGCTTTTATACCCAAAAACTAAGAGAAAAATATGTAGAAAAAATTCAAAAAGAGGTTTTTTAATCAAAACCCGCATTAGTAAATTCTTTAGGATTATCTAGAGCGTAGTGAAACTTTTCCCAGTCTATTTGTTTATCCCAAATAGCTACGATTAAAGCTGCTACGCTATTACCACATAAATTTCCCACAGCACGAATTTCAGACATAAATTTATCCACGCCCAAAAGTATAGAAATGGCAGCCACAGGTAAAACCTCGCCCAAACTTGCTCCTAAGCCATTGTTAGCTTCTGCAATGTGCATATTAGATAAAGCCGCAAGTGTACTTCCTAGTATAATAAAACCTGATCCAGTCACACCAACAGCACCTTTTGAGGCTATCATAAGCACTATTAAAATGCTAATTTCATGAGTTAAAGAAAGTTCTACATTAAAAGCTTGAGCAAGGAAAATTAAACTCATAGCCAAATAAATATTAGTACAATCAAGATTAAAACTATATCCAGTTGGTAATACCAAGCCCACAGTGGCTTTTGAAATTCCTGCTTTTTCAAGTTTTCTCATAAGCGGAGCTAATGCTGATTCGCTAGAACTCGTGGCAAAAACTATTAAAACTTCTCTTGAGATAAAATGCATAAATTTAAAAATATTGACTTTAGCAATAAAACAAATAAGCCCTAAAACTCCAAAGATAAAAAGCAAAGAAGCAAGCAACATAACAATAAGCAAATAACCCAAATTTAATAAAGAATCAAGTCCATATTTTGCCACTAAAAAAGCCATCGCAGAAAAAGCGGCGATGGGAGAAAAATACATAATGATTTCTAAGATTTTAAAAACAAAACTTTGCATTATTTCTAAGGTTTTTTGTATAGCTTTTCTCTCATCAATTCTCATAAGCGAAATAATAAAAGCACAAGCTAGAGCTATAACTAAGATTTGCAAAGTTTTTCCTTCGCTAAAAGCAGCTATGATATCAGTAGGTATAGCATCTTTTAAAATATGCAAAATTTCATTTTGTGCACTTATTTCTATATTTTTATTAACAAATTGAGCTACACTTTCTTGATCTAGAGTGCTTGGATCAAGGTTCATTCCTTTACCAGGTCCCATAATGTTTGCCATAAAAATGCCAATAGCTAAAGCAAAAGTGCTTACTATTTCAAAATAAAGCAAAGCTTTAGCTCCTATGCTTCCAACTTGTTTTAAGCTTTCAAGACTAATAACACCTAAAACAATAGTTAAAAATATAATAGGACCTATGAGAATTTTTAAAGCTTGTATAAAATAATCTACACCGATTTTACTAGCTAATGCAAATTCCTTATCTAATAAGCCAAGGCAAATACCAGCTATAATTCCTATAATCACCCAAAAACCTAAATTTTTTAACATTTTTTTGAGCTTGCTTGGTTTTTCATGAGTAATAACTAGCATAAAAAACTCCTTGTAATTTTAAAAAACGATACATATTAGCAAAGAAAAACTTATTTTTATTGTTAAAATAAATAAAAAATAAATATAAAAGCTAAAAATAATAATTTTTTATCTTATTTTGTAGATAAAAGTAGCATTTTGTAGTATTTTTGTATGATTTATTATGAAATAAATAATGATAATGTTTATCTAAATTTAAGAAAGCTAGTACTATACTTGTGACTATGATTTTAAAAATGAATATCATTTCGGAGTAAAATAGTGTTTAAAAAAATAAGTTTATTAATGATTTTTTTATTTTGTTCTTTAACACTTGCTAGGGATATTGATTATCAAAAAGAAAGTCAAAATATTAAGCAAATTTTGAATGAAAGCATGGTGTTATATAAAGATAATAAAAATTTAGAAGCTAAGAAAAAAGCTGAAGATGCATATTTTCAGCATTTTGAAACCATGGAAGGCTCTATTGGTCGTAATGTCGGTAGAAAAGTCATTGTGATGGAGCGTAAATTTATTAATTTAAGAAAAATGTATAAAGATAAAGAAGATATTTCTAAGATAGAAGCTTTAATTAGTAGCTTGTATTTTGATTTAGATGAAGTCGTTCCTATATTAGAAAAAGGATTTCAATTAAAAGCTGAAGCTAGTGATATAAATTATGATAAAAAAGCAGCTGAAAGCTCATCTTTAAAAGCAGAAAAAGAGCGTCAAGCGCAAGCTGAAGCTATGTTTGCATCTTTACTTGGAGAGGATGTTAAAGGACAAACATCATCAAATTTGACTCAAAATTCAACTACTCAAGAGCAAAATATCCAAAAAGACGAAACATTATTAGCCTTACAAGAAGCTTCAGCTATGGATGCAAGATTACAATTTTTAATGGATTCAATGATTTCAAAACTTGATCAAGCAGCATTGGCTTTTGTAAATAAAGATTACCAAAAAGCTAAAGATTTAATCCAATCAGCATTATTCGAAGATTATAGAAATTCAAAGGTAGAAGTTTTAGTAGCAAGATACACAAAAGCGGGTATGGATAAAAAAATTCAAACAAAACTTAGAACTATAATAAGAAAAATCAACAATAACACTTTGGATGAAAAAGCTATAAGAGATGAAATTTCAGACATATCAGATTTATTATATGAAGCATTCCTAGCTTTACCTAAAGAAGAATTAGCTTTACTTCAGGTTAAAGGCTTTAATGAAAGTGTTATGAGTACTAAAAACTATACTAAAGTATATGATGATATAAAAATTGCACTTAATAATATTTTACAAAATTATGATGGTTTTAATTTAAATAGCATAGATGCTTTACAAAATGTTTATTTGGATATTTTTGAAGCAAGTGGTATGGAAAGTAAAATTGGTGCTATTGATAGTGCTTTAAAATTAAAAATAGAAAGTTATTTTTCAAAAGGTGTTGCACTTATTAAAGCAAGTGCTTCTAAAGAAGAATTAAAACAGAATTTTGATGAGCTTGGTGCATTAATTGAAAATTCTTTGGATAAAATTCAAGAATCTTCACCTATGTCTTTATTTATATGGGCTTTGGGTATTATCTTAAGAGAAGGTTTAGAGGCTTTAATCATTGTTGTAGCCATAGTTTCATATTTAGTTCAAAGTGGCAATAAAAAGCGTTTAAGTATAGTATATTCAGCACTTTGGAGTGGAGTATTTTTAAGTTTTGTAACTGCATTTTTTATTTCATGGATTTTTAAAGAACAAGCAGGGCAAAGTAGAGAATTTTTAGAGGGCATTACTATGCTTGTGGCTGTTGTATTACTATTTTATGTCGGTTTTTGGCTTTTATCAAATGCGCAAAATAAAAAATGGGCAAATTATGTAAAAACTCAAGCAGTTGAAGCTATCTCAAATAATTCAGCAAAAACTTTATGGTTTAGTGTGTTTTTAGCTGTATACAGAGAAGGTGCTGAAACTATTCTTTTTTATCAAGCTTTATTATTTGATGCAAAAACAAGCACAGATTATAGTTTTATATTTATAGGATTAGCTAGTGGATTAATTATACTTATAATACTTTATTATTTATTAAAAGCTGGTGCTTTAAAAATACCAGTAAAACAATTTTTCTATATAACTTCATACATTATTTTTTATATGGTCTTTGTCTTTACAGGCAAAGGCATTGGTGAGCTCATAGAAGCTAAGGTTATTACCCCAAGCTTGCTTCCTTTTGATTTTGAAGGAATTTTATGGCTTGGAATTTATCCTTACTATGAGAGCATTATACCTCAGTTTATGGTTTTAATCTTACTCATTATGGGTATTTTTATAACAAAGCAAATTTCAAATAAAAGGGAAAAAATATGAAAAAAACTTTATTAAGTTTAGGTGCAGCAGCTAGTATTTTAGCTAGTTCAGTTTTTGCAGCAGAGGTGCCAATTGGCGATCCTTATGAATTAAATGGTATGGAAATAGCAGCAGTTTATTTACAGCCAATCGAAATGGAGCCAAGAGGGATTGATCTTGCAGCAAGTTTAGCAGATATTCACCTTGAAGCAGATATTCATGCATTAAAGGGCAATAAAAACGGCTTTCCAGAAGGTTTTTGGATTCCTTATTTAACTATAGCTTATAAGCTAACTAATCTTGACAATGGTAAAGTAAAAACAGGAACTCTTATGCCTATGGTAGCAGATGATGGCCCTCACTATGGTGCAAATTTAAAAATGGATACAGGTATTGGAAATTACGAGTTAGTATTTTTAATAGAAAGCCCAGAAAAACAAGGTTTTGGACGCCATGTTGATAAAGAAACGGGTGTTGGTAAATGGTTTGAGCCATTTTCAGTTAAATACAACTTTAAATACACAGGAAAACCTAAGTGATTTTTTCCCTAGCTTTTTGCTAGGGTTTATTTATAAAATTATTGATTTTATAAATAAATTCTATCAAAGAAGAGCCTATGTCGATTTATTTTGTACATTTTTTTGGAGTATTTTTTTCTTACGCACTTTTAAGTGCTTTATTTTTTTATAATCTAAAAAATTCTTTAGTGTTTAAACTTGCTTTTGTGGGTTTTGTTTTTTCTTATTTTGCTTTTTTTATTAGCGCTAAAACACTAAGTTATGATTTGTTGTATTTTTCTAATGATGTTTTATTTGTTTTATTGTTTTTAAGTGTTATCATTTTTTCTTTTATAAAAAATAATTTTTTAAAAGAAAAAATTCAAGCAATATTGCTTTTTTTATTATCTTTTGCTTTTGGTATAAAATACTTACATATTTCTATCGACTTTCCTATATTAAGCACTAATTTTTTAGATTCTTTAGCGATTAGTTCTTTTGGGCTTATTTTGCTTGCTTTTGTGATGTGTTTTGGGGTTTATCTTTTTACAAGATGGCTAAGGGAATTTAAATTTAAGTTTTTAAATTTATTTTTACTCATTATCGTGATTTTTTATCTAAATGAAGCTTTAGCACAAATTTTATTGCACCTTATGAGAGAAGGTGTGATAGAAACAGAAAGTTTATATTTAAGCTATGTGGCAAAAAGTGTATATTATGCTAAATTCTATACATATATATGGT
This sequence comes from Campylobacter lari, assembly GCF_004357905.1. Taxonomy (NCBI): domain Bacteria; kingdom Pseudomonadati; phylum Campylobacterota; class Epsilonproteobacteria; order Campylobacterales; family Campylobacteraceae; genus Campylobacter; species Campylobacter lari. The sequence continues at coordinate 38,784 of NZ_SMTT01000010.1, forward strand.
TTTTATTGCTAGGAATTTGTATAGTTTTAGCTTTAAAGCAAAGAGTGAGTGAAAACAGCAAGAAAAAAGATTTTGATATAGAATTTAGAAAAAATCAAGCAAAAAATTCAACTATAACTAATTTTAGTGCAAGTATTTTTAGTGCTATGATTTTAAGTCTTTGTATTTTTCTCTTTTATGACTTGCATGCTTCAAGACCAATCACCATAGACGAGCCAACCTATGTAGAGCCAAATGAAAATAATGAATTTGTTTTTGATGTGGCAATATTAAGAGATAATAACTTACATCGCTTTGCTTATATTAGCGATGAGGGTAAAGTGGTAAGATTTTTCTTAATTAACAAAAGAGAAGATAAAGACTCTCCAGTAGCAGTTTTTGATGCTTGTAGTATATGTGGAGATATGGGGTATGTTAAAAAAGGTGGAGAGTTAATTTGTATTTCATGTAATGTTAGAATTTTCTTACCAAGTGTAGGTAAGGCAGGTGGGTGTAATCCTATCCCTATGAAATATAAATTTGAAAATGGTAAAGTTATCATACCTTTTTCAGAAATTTTAGATGGGGTAAATTTTTTCACTCAAGTAGTAGAAAAGAAAGTTTATGATCCTATTGATCATACCGAGCTTATTAACTTAAAAGCACCAAGATCTTATGTTTATAAAGGAAGAACATATTTTTTTGCTAATGAAAAAAATTATGAAGAGTTTAAAAACGATCCTTTAAAATACATTGATATGAATAAATCTTCAAAATATAGAATTCATAATTTATTAGGAAATGACTATGCAAGTTAAGATTGTAAAAAACTCTATTTTTCAAAATAAAATCCAAAAATCTCTAGCCTTACTAACGATTTTTTTAGCTACTTTACTTATGGCTACTATGTTAAATCTTACTTTGGGTATAGGTAATGAAATTACAAAAGAATTAAGAAGTTATGGATCAAACATTTTAGTTTTACCTAAAGGTGCAAGTTTGAGTGTAGAAGTGGGTAATAAAATTTATGAGCCATTGAAAAATCAAAATTTTTTAGAAGAAAACAAGCTCCATACTATAAAAGAAATTTTTTGGAGAAATAATATCAATGCCTTTGCGCCATTTTTAGATACTCAGGTAAAAATTCAAACTCCAAATGCAAATTATGAAAATATCTCTTTAGTGGGAACTTATTTTGATAAGGCTATAAAGATTCAAGATGATGATGATTTTTATGCAGGTATTAAAGAATTATACAAATATAGTCAAATCAAAGGAAATTACCCAAAAGATGATAGTTTAGATGAAATAATGCTAGGAATAGATTTAGCACAAAAGTATGATTTAAAAATAGATGATGAAATCACCCTTGTGCAAAATGATCAAATTTTTAAAGTAAAAATTGTTGGTATTATGGATTTAACTCAAGCTTTTTCAAATAAAATCATCACTTCTTTACTTTTAGCACAAAAGCTTTCTAAAAAAGAAGGTTTATTCTCAAAAGCAGAAGTTTCAGCTTTGACTATACCTGAAAATGATTTAGCGCAAAAAGCAAGACGCGATGTAGATAGTCTTGATCAGCTTGAGTATGATCAGTGGTATTGCACTGCTTATGTAAGTTCTATTGCCTATCAAATTGCAGAAGATTTTAAAGGTGCAAGCACAAAAGTAGTGAGTGCGATTTCAGATGCAGAAAGTTTGATAGTATCTAAAATTCAATCTTTAATGGCAGTAGTTAGCATTATATGCTTAATCGTAGCTTCCATAGCTATATCATCTTTAATGAGTGCGGATATTTTTAGAAGAAAAAGTGAAATAGGGCTTTTAAAAGCTTTAGGTGCTAGCACTTTGCAAATTTATATGATTTTTGCGTTAGAAGGGGTTGTGGTAGCTTTAGTTGGGGCTGTTTTGGGTTTTGCTTTTGGTATAGGTATGTCAGAGATTATCGCCTTGAGTATATTTGAACATACCATTGAAATTTCTTGGATTATCCTACCAATTTGTTTATTTTTTGCAGTGCTTATAGTATTTTTAGGATGCTTGTTTTCTATCAAAGGAATTTCTAAACTTTCTACTTCAGAGGTTTTATATGGGAAATAATTTTTTTATGCAAGAGGTTTTTAAATCTCTTATTTTTTCTTATAAAAGAGTTTGTATTATTTTTATAGCTGTGTTCATGGGTGCTATGGTAAGTGCTTCGTTTTTTAATATTTATTTTGATATTGACACAAAATTATCCAAAGAATTAAAAGCTTATGGAGCTAATTTTATCATCACGCCAAAAGATGATGAGTTTTTAAGCATGGATGAATTTAATCAAGCCAAAGAAAACTTGAAAGCAAAGGCTTTAACCCCATTTTTATATGGTTTTTATAATCTTGAAAGTTCAAGTGCGGTAGTTGTTGGGGTTGATTTTGCAAATTTAAAGCTTACCAAGCCTTTTATGGAGGTTTTAAAAGGAAGCTTTTCTTTGAGTGATTTTAGTGAAGATAGTGCCTTTGTGGGGGCTGATTTAGCTAAACAATTAGAGCTTAAAATAGGACAAGAATTGCAAATTTATAACCCAAGTATATCTAAAATAGTCAAAGTAAAAATCAAAGCTATTTTAAGAAGCAATGATGAGCAAGATGGGGTTTTAATCATCTCTTTAAAAAAAGCTCAAGAGTTAGCAGCTAAAGAAGTGATAAATTATGCTCAAGCTATTTTACTAGGTGATTATGAAAGCTTAGATCAAAAAGCAAAAGAACTTAGCAAGGCTAATGTAGAAGCCAAAGTCATAGCTTCAGTATCCATTAGTGAAGGTGTGATTTTAGAAAAGATCAAGGCTTTGATGGCTTTGATTAGTTTAACTATTTTGCTCATTAGTTCTTTGAGTGTAAATACCACTCTTAGTGCAGTGATTTTTTCAAGAAAAAAAGAAATAGCCTTGCACCTTGCACTAGGAGCTAAGTATAAAGAAGTTATTAAACTTTTTGGAGCTGAAGTGTTTATTTTAAGCTTGAGTGCGAGTTTGCTCGGCGCTTTTTGCGGATATTTTTTAGCAAATATTTTTGGGTATTTGATTTTTAATGCAAGTATAGATTTTAGATTGCTTTCGGTGTTTTTTGCAGTGCTTGTTTCTTTAGTATTTGCATTTTTTGCAAGTATCTTACCGCTAAAAAAAGCTTTAAAAATCAATGTTTGTGAAAATTTAAAGGGTGAGTGATGAAAAATATTATAAAAATTTCAAATTTAAATCGTAATTTTAATGAAGTTAAAGCTTTGCAAAATATCAACCTAGAAGTAAAGCAAGGCGAATGGCTAGCCATTATGGGCCCATCAGGTTCAGGTAAATCAACACTTTTAAATATACTTTCTTTAATGGATACTCAAAGTAGTGGGGAGTATTTTTTAGATGATAAAGAAGTTGGAAATTTAAGTGAAGAAGAAAAAAGCGTAATTAGAAGAGAAAAAATAGGTTTGATTTTTCAACAATTTCATTTAATACCTTATTTAAATGCTTTAGAAAATGTCATGCTAGCTCAGTTTTATCACTCAAGTATAGAACAAAAAGACGCTATAATGGCACTAGAAAAAGTAGGGCTTTCACACAGACTTACGCATTTACCTAGCCAATTAAGTGGCGGGGAGCAACAAAGGCTATGTATAGCAAGAGCTTTAGTGAATGATCCTGAAATTTTATTAGCAGATGAGCCAACTGGAAATTTAGATGAGGCAAATGAAAAAAATATTCTAGAGCTTTTTTGTAAATTAAAACAAGATGGTAAAACCATAGTTTTAATCACTCACAATCCAGACTTAGCTACTTTTGCTGATAGAACTATCATTTTAAGCCATGGAGTGATGAAAAGTGAAAATTAAGAGTATAATTTTAGCTTGTTTATGTTTAGTTTTTTTAAGTGCATGTTTTGAAAACAACAATAAAAATGGCGGCAAAGTAGGCTTAAAAGCACCAGAAATCGCAGCTAAAAATTTAGAAGGTAAGAAAATCAAACTAGCTGATTTTGATAATCTCATTGTTTTAACCTTTGTAGAGCAAGGTTGTGCATCTTGTTTAAAAGACTTACCACTCTTGGAAAAACTAGCTAACGAATACCCTAAAAAAATCACTATTTTAGCACTTGATTCTGTGGATAAGGGGAAAGATTTTGAAGAATTTGCTACAAAATATGATTATAAAAATATTATATTTTTGCAAGATGATTTAGATATATCATGGCAAAGATTTAACATTTTTGCAGTACCAACAACTTTTGTCATTAAAGATGGAGTTGTGCAAGATAAAATTATAGGAGAAAAACCATGGTCACAACTAAAAGCTTCTATTGCTTCTTGGCTTTAATAAGTGTTTTTTTCTTTAGTGCATGCTCAAATAATGAATTTCAAACCTTAAATTCAAGTCAAAACTATACTTTTAAATACGATGGTTTTGAAAAAACCTTAAAAACACAAAATGCAAATCAAGCTTATGCTTTATTTTTTTTCACGCAAGATTGTGGTGCGTGTAATGCACAAATTCCGATGCTAAATGAACTTTATAGAGAAAGAAATTTTCCTATTTTAGCGGTGTTAAATGGAGCTAAATCAAAAGAAGAAGCCCAAAAAATTCTTTTGGAAAAAAAGTTAAATTTACCACTTATGTATGAAGCTAAAGCAAGCTCATTTTTGTCTAAGGCCGTGGGTGGAATTTATGGTGTACCTGTGATAGTTTTTTATGATGAAAAAGGCAAAATAAATGAAAAATTCATCGGACTTACTCCAAAAAGTGTTTTAGAAAATAAAATTAAATTTTTACAATAACTACTGCTAACTTTTTTAAGTTTATTTTTAATTAAAAAATAAAATTTGCAATTATTTTTTTAAGTGATTTTTTATGTACTCTAAAATGCAAATATATTGTTAATGTTATTGATAGGCTGTATGTTGATTGTTTGGTATGTTACAAAAATACCCAATTAAAATAATTAACCTAAAAGCCTATAAGCAAGCATTTTGATAATTTTTTTCAAAATGAGATATTTTATATCTTATTCTTAATTTAAGCTTAAATTTATATGCATAGCAGTAGTATAACTTTTTTATGAAAATATAAAATTTCTAGGAGGTATTTTAAATACCATGAAAAGATTATTTTTTAATTTAAACCTTAGGGGGGGGGATATTGTTCAGTCATATTTTGAGAAAATATTGCATGATATTAAAATTTTTCTTACTCACTATATTTTCCTTAAACTCTTTAGAAGCTGCCACCCAGGCAAATTATGATAAAACTTCTAATGCTTATATTATTAAACAGCACAAATTTAATAATAATGATGTTTATGATTATAATCTTGAT
>NZ_SMTT01000011.1 GCF_004357905.1 Campylobacter lari
TGGGGAAAAGGGATGGAAAGTGATGATAAAGACTTGATAAAGTCTTTATCATATAAAATTATTTTTCCCCTATATAAATAAAATGCTGTATACTTCCTTCAAAATTATATAAATTTATTAATTCATAATCTCCCCAAAATAATGGTTTAAAAGGTTTAAATTTTTCTTTTAATTCTTCAATCGTATTTGTAAAATTTATATAAGTAGATTCGCCATTTAATCTTGGACTAGATTTTACTTCCACTAAACCATTATCTTTAACATCTCCTGCAACAAATTCTTGATAAGCTTTAGAGCTAATCATTGTCGCGAAAATTATTGCTCCATCATTGCATAAATCATAAAATTCTTCAATAGTTTTTTGAAAGTCTTTGTTTGGTAGATAATATAAACTTTGATTTGCAAAAATAAAATCCATTTTTACATCAAATAAATTTTTAAAACTAGAATTTGGTGTAATAATATGAAAATTATTTTCATTTATCCTAGGATCTTTTTTCCAAGTATTTTTTAAGCTAGGAACAATATCTATACCATAAGCATTAATACCCCCCCCCTGTTACATCTTGAAAATACTTAGAATGAACTCCATTTCCACAACCAAAATCAAGTAAATTTCCACTTGTTTTATTTAATTTGTATTTTAAGATTCTCTCATAAAATCTTATAACATGTCCATCTGGATATTGTAAGCCATACCCTTCATTGTCATATTTTTTAGTATATCCTGAATAATGAATTATCCATCATTTCTCCTTTAAATTTAAGATATAAATTGATTATACAATAAAATAAGTCTTTGTTATTTATTTTTTAACAAATTTACACTTAACAAAACAACAAAACTAAAAATTAAAAGTATGAGACTATAAATATGAGCTGTGGCAAAATCTAAATTTTCCATACTTTCATATATAGCAATACTAGCCACTTTTGTTTCTCCGCTTAAAGAACCACCTATCATTAATACTATACCAAACTCACCCATAGTATGTGCAAAACTTATTACTAAAGCGCTGAGTATAGCCGGTTTGATACTTGGTAAGATTACTTTAAAAAGTGTGATGAAAGAATTTTTTCCCAAAGAAAAACTTGCTTCTATAATATTTTTAGAAATTAAAGACATTGCATTATATAAAGGATTAAACATAAAAGGTAAAGAGTAAATGCAACTTGCTATTACCAAGCCTTCAAAAGTAAAAGCTAAAGTGATATTAAAATATTTTTCTAAAAATTCTCCAAAAAAAGAGTATTTTGAAAATAAAATCAATAAGTAAAAACCAACAACAGATGGTGGTAAAACTAAAGGTAAGGTTATTATAGTTTCTAGAATTTTTTTTGCTCTAAATTGCTTAAAAGTAAAAACCCAAGCAAGAAGTATGCAAAAACAAAACAAAATTATACAAGTAATAATAGAAAGTTTTATGGAAACTAAAAAAGGTGTCCAATCTATACTTAATAATAATTGCGTCATTATTAAAACTTTCTCAAGTCAAAAAAGACTTGAGATTATTTTCCTAAATTTGGCTCCATTTCTATAATTTTCCAAGGAAGTCCTTGAGTATTTAACTCATCCATGAAAGGTTTGGCGTCAAATTCTTCCATGTTAAACACACCTTTTCCTTGCCAAATTCCTTTAGCAATTAATTTCGTACCTATCATAGCAGGGACACCTGTAGTATAGCTTACAGCTTGTGCACCAGTTTCTTTAAAGCATTCTTCGTGATTACAAACATTGTAAATATAAACTTGCTTATCTTTTCCATTCTTTACACCACGGATTACACAACCTATATTAGTGTAACCTTTAGTACGAGGACCCAAACTAGCAGGATCAGGAAGTAAAGTTTTTAAAAATTCTATTGGTATTATCTCTCTACCTTGATGCATAACAGGTTTAATACCTAGCATACCAACATTTTCAAGACATTTCATATGAGTTAAATAACTTTGTCCAAAAGTCATAAAAAATCTTATTCTTTTTAGACCTTTGATATTTTTTACTAAACTTTCAAGCTCTTCATGATAAAGCAAATAACTATCCTTTACTCCTACTTCAGGATAATCCCACTCCATTTTTATTTCCATAGGTTCAGTTTCTATCCATTTTCCATTTTCCCAATAACGACCCTTAGCAGATACTTCTCTTAAATTTATCTCAGGGTTAAAATTAGTTGCAAAGGCATATCCATGATCACCTGCATTACAATCTAGTATATCAATATAATGAATTTCATCAAATAAATTTTGTTGCGCATAAGCACAAAATACATTAGTAACACCTGGATCAAAACCACTTCCTAAAAGTCCTAAAATTCCTGCTTGTTTAAACTTATCATTTCTTAACCATTGTTCTTTATATTCAAATTTAGCTAAATCAGGATGTTCATAATTTGCAGTATCTACATAGTGAATATTAGTTTGAATACACGCATCCATTAAAGCAAGATCTTGATAAGGCAAAGCCACATTTAATAAAATTTCAGCTCCTGTTTTTTTAATAAGCTCTACAACAGCAGATGTGTCATCTGCATCTATTTGCTCAGTTTGAATTTCTATACCTAAACGCTCTTTTATAAAAGCTGCTATTTCATCACATTTACTTTTAGTTCTACTTGCTAGAGTTATTTTACTAAAAACATCACTATTCATTGCACATTTTACAGTTGCAACGCGACTTACACCACCTGCACCTATAATTAAAAGATTTTTCATTAACTATCCTTAATTTTTTTGAAAATTGTAACAAAAAAACTTTATAAAGCATTGAAATAAAAAATAATTTTTATAATGTTTTTTTAAAATAAAACAAGTAAAATGATGATTTTTTAAATTTTTTAAGGACACTTATGAATTTACAAAGTGTGGAATTTTCTTATCCTATTATTATTACTTTTATTACCTATGCATTTTTAATGCTTTTTATAGGTTTTTATTTTTACAAAAAAAATCAAAATAGTAAAGATTATTTTGTTGGAAATGCATCAATGGGACCTGTAATATCTGCCTTAAGTGCAGGTGCTTCTGATATGAGTAGTTGGCTTTTAATGGCTTTTCCTGGTGCTTTATACGCAGCTGGATTGGGACAAATTTATATAGCCATAGGTTTAAGCTTTGGTATGTTCTTAAACTGGACCTTTGTTGCTAAAAGATTAAAGATTTTTTCTCAAATAGCCAAAGAATGTATTACAATTCCTGATTTTTTTGAAAGTCGCTTTCATGATGATAGACATATTTTAAGAAGTATTTGTGCGGTAGTTATTTTAGTATTTTTTACTATTTACATTAGTGCTGGATTAGTAAGTGGTGCTAAACTTTTTGAAAGTGTATTTAATTTGCCTTATATTTTTGCATTAAGTATTGGATTTTTAGTTATTGTTTTATATACTTTTTTAGGTGGCTATAAAGCCGTATGCTGGACTGATATGATACAAGGACTTTTAATGATGAGTTCATTAATCATCATTCCTTTTGTGATGATTTTTGAACTTGGCGGCTTTGGCGAAGCTTTTTCTACTATAAATGATGTAAAACCTCAAGCTTTTGGTTTAGATGGTGGTGGTTGGCTAGTGGTAGCATCAACCTTGGCCTGGGGACTTGGATATTTTGGCCAACCTCATATTTTAATTCGCTTTATTTCTATAAAAAATGTAAAAGAAATTCCTACTGCGACTTTTATAGGCATAACTTGGATGGTAATTTCTCTATTTGGTGCTGCCATGATAGGATTTTTAGGTATTGCTTATATAGCTAAATTTGATCTTACTTTAAATGATCCTGAAAGAATATTTATTGTAATGTCTCAAGTGCTTTTTAACCCTTGGGTGGCTGGAATTTTACTCAGTGCAATTTTAGCAGCCATTATGAGTACTGCAAGTTCTCAATTGCTAGTATGCGCTTCTAGCTTGGTGCAAGATTTTTATACACAAATCTTAAAAAGAAAAACAAATGATAAAAATATTACTTTGTTGTCACGCTTAGGTGTTTTGATTGTAGCGTGTATAGCTTTTACACTTTCACTTGATACTCAAAGTCAAATTTTAAGCATAGTCTCTTATGCTTGGGCAGGTTTTGGAGCTAGTTTTGGAAGCGTTATTTTATTTTCTTTATTTTATAAAAATATGAGCAAAGAAGGTGCAATAGCTGGAATGGTTAGCGGGGCTTTAACTGTTGTATTTTATAAGCATTTTGGTTCAAATTTTATAGAAATTTATGAAATCATTCCTGGATTTTTAGTCGCAAGTTGTTTTATTATGATTTTTAGTATAATATTTAAAGCAAAAAAACACACAATAAAACATTATGAAAAAATGCTGAAAGAAATTTAAAATGTTTAAATCTTTTTTTTATTCTAAAAAATGGGCTTTATGGGCTTACTTGGGTCTGTTTTTTTTATTGTCTTCTTTATTAGCACAAACCTCTATTAATGTAGCAATAAATGAATGGTATAAAGAATTTTACGATGTTTTACAAGATGCAAAAAATCATAGCATAAATGATTTTTATCATTTTATTAAACAATTTTTATATTTAGCACTGCCTTATGTATTAATCGCTACTATCACGCAATATTTTGGAAGCATATATGCTTTTAAATGGCGCGAGGCTATGACTTTTGATTATATTAAATTTTGGCAAAAAAAAGATGATAACATAGAAGGCAGTTCGCAAAGAATTCAAGAAGATATCTATAATTTTTCAAAAATCATAGAAAGTTTAGGGTTAGCTTTTGTCAAAGCAATTATGACTTTAGTTGCTTTTGTACCAATTTTATGGATGTTAAGCGCACATGTTAATTTACCTATCTTAAAAGATATTAATGGCTCTTTAGTATGGATTGCATTTTTGGTTTCTTTAGGAGGTTTAGTTATATCATGGTTTGTAGGTATAAAACTACCTGGACTAGAATATAACAATCAAAAAGCCGAAGCTGCTTTTAGAAAAGAACTTGTTTTTGCTGAAGATGATAGAAAAAATTATGCAAGCGATGAAAGTATTTTAAGTTTATTTACCGGGCTTAAAATCAATTATAAAAGATTATTTTTACATTATGGGTATTTTAATATATGGCTTTATTTATTTGAGCAAATCATGGTTATAGTACCCTTTTTAATCATGGCTCCAAGTTTATTTTTAGGACTTATACAACTTGGAATTATCATACAAGTTGGTAATGCTTTTGACCAGGTTAGATCTTCATTTAGCATTTTTATCACCAACTGGACAACTATCACACAGCTTCGTAGTATTTACAAGCGTTTAGATGAATTTGAAAAAAATATAGAATATAGAAAACATTAAATTAATTTAAAATATATCATTATTTTTAAGCTAATTTTATAGTTTTGATTTGATATAATTTTGCGAAATTTTATTAAAGGAGTTTTTTTGGACCCCAGTCAATCTTTAGACTTAAATCAAACACTACCTACTGTTGCCTCTATTGATATAGGCTATTCTACTTTTATGATTCTTGTTGCATTAGCTTTAGTGCTTTTAAATGGATTTTTTGTTTTATCTGAATTTGCTATTGTTAAAGTGCGTAGATCAAAACTTGAAGAAATGGTAAAAGAGAAAAAACGCAATGCAAAAAAAGCTTTGGAAGTCACTTCAAAACTAGATACTTATTTAAGTGCTTGCCAACTTGGTATTACGCTAAGCTCTCTTGCTCTTGGTTGGATAGGCGAACCTGCTATTGCTAAAATTCTTGAAGTTCCTCTAGCAAATTTAGGTTTAGCTCCAGCATTAATCCATACCATAGCATTTATTATTGCTTTTGCTATTATCACATTATTGCATGTTGTGCTAGGCGAGTTGGTCCCAAAAAGCATTGCTATAGCCATTGCAGATAGAGCTGTTTTATGGGTTGCAAGACCATTGCATTTGTTTTGGTTACTTTTCTTACCTTTCATTAAAACATTTGACTTTTTAGCTGCAGTTTCTTTAAAAATTATAGGTATAAAACCTGCCAAAGAACACGAATTAAGTCACTCTGAAGAAGAGATTAAATTTATTGCGAGTGAAAGCCAAAAAGGTGGAGTTTTGGATGAATTTGAAACTGAAATCATACGCAATGCTGTCGATTTTTCAGATACAGTAGCAAAAGAAATCATGACACCTAGAAAAGATATGATTTGTCTTAATAAACAAAAAAGCTATGAAGAAAATATGCAAATAGTTTGTCAGTATAAACATACACGCTTTCCATACATAGATGGTTCTAAAGATATCATTTTAGGTATGGTGCATATTAGAGACATTATGCAAAATGAACTTAGCAAAGATAAGAAAAATTTAGATGATTTTCTAATCAAAATGATCCTAGTTCCAGAAAATATCAGCATATCTAAAGTTCTTTTCATGATGAATAAAGAACAAGTACATACAGCATTAGTAGTAGATGAATATGGCGGAACCGCTGGTCTTTTAACTATGGAAGATATTATGGAAGAAATTGTTGGTGATATTAACGATGAGCATGATGATTCTAGTCCACATTTTAAAAAGCTTGCAGAAAACATTTATGAATTTCAAGGAAGATATGAAATTAGTGAAGTAGAAGAAATGCTTGATATACGCTTTAATGAAGAATTAGAACAAGTCACTATAGGTGGATATGTTTTCAATCTTTTAGGACGCTTACCGGTGGTTGGAGATAGAATAGAAGATGAATTTTGCTACTACGAAGTCAAAAAGATGGATGGAAATAGCATAGAACGCATTAAAGTTGTACGCAAAAATACTGATGAAGAAGAGTAACAAACTCTTCTTTTTACTTTTCTACAACCCTCAAATCTTATTCATTTTAACTTACAAGGAAAATTTTTATGCAACTACATGATGAAATTAATCAATTTATGCAAGAATGCAAAAGCATTATGATATCGTCTTTAAATTTAAACAATCAAACCATATGTTCATATACTCCTATTATAAAAAACAAAAATGACTTTTATATTTATATTAGTGAAATTGCCGAACACTTTGAAGGAGTAAAATACAATAATAAAAACATAGAAATTATGTTTATACAAGATGAAAAAGATTGCATATCAATCTTTGCAAGAAAAAGACTTAAATTTAGAGTAGAGAGTGTAGAAATAACAAGAGATAATCAGCTATTTGAGCAAGTATTAAATACTTATGAAAATGAAGACAATAAAGAAATAATTCAAGTCATTAAAAATATGCAAGATTTTCATTTATTTCAACTTATACTGAAAAATGGAAGATATGTTAAAGGTTTTGGAAAGGCATATGAAATTAATGAAGGAGCAATTAATTTAATTAATTCAAAAGGACATAAATAATTCAAGATGAGCTTTTTGCCCATCTTGATAGATTAACCATTTCTTTTTTTGATAATTTCTTCAGAAACATTTTTTGGAACTTCATCATAGTGATCAAATTCCATAGAATAAGTAGCACGGCCTTGAGTTTGACTTCTAAGATCGGTTGAGTAACCAAACATCTCGGCCAAAGGACAAAATGCTGTAATAATTTTATTACCACCTCTTTCATCCATTGAATTTACTTGGCCACGGCGTTTATTTAAATCGCCAATAACATCACCCATGTATTCTTCTGGAGTTTCAACTTCAACTTTCATCATAGGTTCTAAGATTACAGCACCTGCTTTTCTAGCACCTTCTTTAAAGCCCATAGAAGCTGCAAGTTTAAATGCCATTTCAGAAGAATCCACTTCGTGGTAACTTCCATCATAAACAGTTACTTTAACATCTTCAACAGGATATCCCGCTAAAACACCATTTTGTAATGCCTCTTGAACACCTTTATCAACTGCTGGAATATATTCTTTTGGAATTACCCCACCTTTGATATCATTTACAAATTCATATCCACTACCTGGTTCAAGTGGCTCAAGTCTTAAGAATACATGACCATATTGTCCACGACCACCTGATTGTTTAGCGTATTTGTATTCTTGTTCAACTGTTTTTCTAATAGTTTCACGGTAAGCAACTTGAGGTTGACCTACTTCGGCTTCAACTTTAAATTCACGAAGCATTCTATCAACGATAATTTCCAAGTGAAGCTCGCCCATACCTGAAATGATAGTTTGACCACTTTCTTCATCTGTTGAAACTCTAAAGCTTGGATCTTCTTGAGCTAATTTATTTAAAGCAATAGACATTTTTTCTTGATCTGCTTTTGTTTTAGGCTCAACAGCAACTGAAATAACAGGATCTGGAAAATCCATTCTCTCTAGAATAACTTTATCTTTTTCACTTGCCAAAGTATCACCGGTTAGTGTGTCTTTAAGACCAACAACCGCTCCAATTTCTCCTGCATATAAAGTTTTAATTTCTTCTCTTTTATTAGAGTGCATTTTCAAAAGACGACCGATTCTTTCTTTTTTATCTTTTGTTGAGTTGTATGCATAAGAACCGCTTTCTAAACTTCCTCTATACACACGAACGAAAGTTAATTGCCCAACAAAAGGGTCAGTCATAATTTTAAATGCTAGGCCTGCAAACTCACCATCATCAGTTGATTTTACAGAAACTTCTGTACCGTCTTCATATTCACCTTTAATATTAGCAACTTCATCAGGAGCTGGTAAATAAGCAACAACAGCATCAAGTAATGGCTGAACACCTTTATTTTTAAAAGCTGTACCACAAAGCATAGGGACCATAGAAAGACTTAAACATCCTGCTTTAATACCTGCTTTGATTTCTTCTTGAGTAAGCTCTTCACCACCTAGGTATTTTTCCATTAATTCATCGCTTGTTTCAGAAACTGCTTCTATCATTTTTGTGCGATATTCTTCAGCCTTTTCTTTAAGTTCAGCTGGAATTTCTTTTTCTACATAATCAGTTGGTTTATTTTCATCTTCCCATACCAAAGCTTTCATGGTAATAAGATCAATTACACCTTTGAAATTATCTTCAGCACCGATTGGAATTTGAAGTGGAACTGGGTTACCTTTCAAACGATTTTTGATTTGTTCTTCAACATTAAAGAAATTTGCACCAATTCTGTCCATTTTATTTACAAAAACAATTCTTGGAACACCGTATTTATTAGCTTGTCTCCATACGGTTTCTGATTGTGGTTGAACTCCACCTACTGAACAAAACACCGCAACTGCACCATCTAAAACACGCATTGATCTTTCAACTTCGATTGTAAAGTCAACGTGACCTGGAGTGTCTATAAGATTAATTTGATGGTTTTTCCAAAAACAAGTTGTAGCAGCAGAAGTAATTGTGATACCTCTTTCTTTTTCTTGCTCCATCCAGTCCATTGTAGCTGCACCATCATGCACCTCACCAATTTTATGACTCATACCTGTAAAGAAAAGAATTCTCTCACTAGTAGTTGTTTTACCTGCATCAATATGAGCTGCGATACCTATATTTCTAACTCTTTTTAAAGGAGTACTTCTTGACATATTTTACTCCTCTTACCAGCGATAATGAGCAAATGCTTTATTAGCTTCTGCCATTTTATAAGTATCTTCTTTCTTCTTGAATGAAGCACCTTTGCTATTAGCTGCATCTAATAATTCTGCTGCTAATTTTTCTATCATAGTTCTTTCGCTTCTTTTTCTAGCAAAAGAAATAATCCATCTTATAGCTAAAGCTTGTTGTCTAGCTGGGCGTACTTCTACTGGCACTTGATAAGTAGCACCACCAACACGACGAGATTTAACTTCTAATAAAGGCTTAATATTTTCAATAGCATCATTAAAAATTTCTATACCTTTTTTTTCTCCACCTTTTTTATCGATAGCTTCTAAAGCACCATACATAATAGTCGTAGCTGTGCTTTTTTTACCATCATACATTAAAGAATTAATGAATTTTGTGATTACTTTGTTTCCATAAATCGGATCTGGCAAGACTTCTCTTACCGGAGCTTTTCTTCTTCTCATAATTTTCCTTCAAATTTATAATTTTACTCAAACAAAATCAAATCTAACGGATTTGTCTGCAATTTTATTACTTAGCTGCTGCTTTAGGGCGTTTCGCACCATATTTAGAACGAGAAACGGTTCTTTTTGCAACACCTGCAGTATCTAAGGCACCGCGAACAATGTGATACTTAACACCTGGTAAGTCTTTTACCCTACCACCACGCACTAAAACAATGCTGTGTTCTTGTAGGTTATGACCTTCACCACCGATATAACTAATAACTTCAAAGCCACTTGTAAGTCTTACTTTGGCAACTTTTCTTAACGCTGAGTTTGGTTTTTTAGGGGTTGTTGTATAAACCCTAGTGCAAACTCCCCTTCTTTGTGGACAATTTTTAAGCGCTGGAGATTTAGATTTCTCTAAAACTTTTTTGCGCTCTTTTCTAACCAATTGATTTATGGTAGGCACAATAATTCCTTTCTTTAAAAAATGTAATAAACTTTGGATAATATCTAAATTTTACTTACAAAAATATAAACTAAAAACAATTTAAATCTTTTTGCAAATTTTCTAAAAACAAACTCACATGATAAGCATCGGTGCTTGCGTGATTTACATTAATACTTAGTGGAATAAAACATTGATTTTTTTCCTTGATAATTTTCCCACTTGTAAGAATAGGAAAAAAATAATTTTCTTTTTTAGGTAAATGTAAAGAGAAATTCTCAAAATTTATCCAAGGGATTGCTGAAATATTAAAAGAATTTTTAATATTCTCTTTTACAAACATAGTGTTTTCTTTAATGAGTTGTTTATCTTGCTCGAAATTATGTAAAAAGTTTTGAAAATCTTCATTAAATTCAGTCCATAAAACACAAAAAGTCTTTGATTTTTCACAAAAAGCAGTATAACTTGGATGGATAATATCAAAACAAATTAATTTATCATCCTCTAAGTATAATTTAAATTCAGATATTAAATTAACATTTTTACTTAAAAAATAGATAAAACTACCATAAAAAGAATATTTTTGATTTTTAACAAAAGAATAAAATTTACTAATATCTAATTTAACATTTAATTCAAAAGAGCAGGGAAATTTAGTATAAAATTCAAAATACTCTTTTCTTGAGTAAGTTTTTAAATCTATAATCTTCAAATTATTATCCTTTAAATTTAAAGATTATAGCAAATCCTATCTAAAAAATAGATAGGATTGAAATCATTGTTTGTTGGTATTGTATTGTAAATAAACCACATGGGTAGCTAAATACTCTTCAAGACCATGTTTTCCATCAGCTCCACCTATGCCACTTTTTCTAAAACCTGCATGAAATCCTTGCATTGCTTCAAAATTTTCACGGTTAATATAAGTTTCACCAAATTTTATTTCTCTACTAGCTCTCATTGCTATATCTAAATTTTGCGTATAAATAGAACTTGTCAGTCCATATTCACAATCATTTGCCATATCAATTGCCTCATCAAGTGTATCAAATTTAGTAATTGGTAAAATCGGAGCAAAAATTTCTTTTTGCATGATCTCATCTTCATGCTTAACATTTGTAAGAACGCTTGCAGGAAAATAATATCCGCTTGTATCGGTGATTTTTCCACCGCATTCTACAACTGCTCCTTTATTCGTAGCTCTCTCAAGCATTGCTAAAGCATTATCAACCCCTGCTTGATTGACAAGCGGACCCATATCAAAATCGCCTTTCAAAGTGTTTCCAACACTTACTTTACTCATGGCTTTTACAAATTTATCTACAAATTCATCATAAACACTTGTATGCACATAAGCTCTTTCGGCACAATTGCAAACTTGTCCGTTATTGCAAATTCTACTTGCCTTAATCGCTTCTACCGCTAAATCAATATCTGCATCTTTACACACTATAGCCGGTGCCTTTCCGCCAAGTTCTAGAGAAACCTTAATGATATTTTTAGCTGCAGCTTCCATCACTCTAGTTCCTGCTTCAACACTCCCTGTAAGACTTACCATACCTATGTTTTCATTACTTGATAATTCATGTCCTACCACACTACCCTTACCTGCAACTAAATTAAATACACCTTTTGGTAAAGAACTTTGCGAGACAAGCTTTGCAAATTCAAAAGCATTATTTGGAGTTTCACTGCTTGGTTTTATAACAATGGTGTTGCCTGTTAGTAAAGCAGGTGCCATCTTTCTTGCGATTAGAAAAAATGGAAAATTCCAAGGTAAAATTCCACCAATTACACCAATGGCACTTTTATATAAATATATATGCTCATTAGCTCTATCACTTTGTATAATTTCGCCTTCATACCTTCTAGCCCATTCAGCAGTATAATCCATATAATCTGCCGTAAAATTAATCTCTACACTAGCTAAAGCTCTAGTTTTTCCTTGCTCTTGCATTAAAATTTCTGTTAAAAAATTAGCATTTTTGCGTATTAAACTAGCTATTTCTCTTAAATGATTTGCTCTTTCAATCGCTGGTTTAGCTTCCCAATTTTTTTGTACCTTTTTAGCTGCTTCAATTGCTCTTTGTGTATCTTCTAAAGAAGCACTTGCTACTCTTGATATTACTTCTTTGGTAGCGGGATTTAAAACTTCTATAAATTCGCCATTGTGTGGGATAAATTCGCCATCAATATAATTTAAATAAGTTGTCATTTTTTCTCCTTTTTTAATCTAAATGAAATACTTCTTCCATATTTAGCCACTTTTGTCCTGCATGAGCTAAAGATATTTGGCAGGGATCTGTAACTTTCCACCATTGTTGTGTATTTTTATCTTTTGCCATCTTAGCCATATCTGCATCAAAATCAACACCTGTATATTCAAAATATGCAAACAAATATTCTCCAAATAAATAAATAGAATAATTTTGTATATTACATTCTTTAATCATCTCACAAACACCTTTATAAGGCTTTGCATGAAGATCTTTATACTCTTGTATTTTTTCCTTTTTAATTTTTATAATTTGACCATATCTTTGCACCTATCCTCCTTATAAATTGATAAAGCATTTTTATAAAATATCTTGTCCAAATCTTTAAAAATATTTCCTTCTATGATAAATTTAGCCCATTTAGCTGGAGCTATTTTTGCCACAGGATAATTACTACCAAATATAAATTTATCTTCACTAAAAACATTCTTTAAAAATGAAAAACATTGAGATATAAAATCTCTATGAATTTTTATCGTAAAATCATCTGGTACGGAAATTTTTATCCATAAATTTGGGAAATCTTTTAATTTATGTAATATTTTTTTATATTCATCAAAATAGTTAATTTTAGGACTGCCCATATGATTTAAAACTACTTTTAAATTAGGATTATCAAATAAAAACTTTTCCAATATCCAAAGTTCTTCATTTTTCATGCAAGCTTCAAAAGGTATATTAAAAACATTTAGAAGTTCTAATTTTTCTTTAAAATCTGCTTCAAATAGTCTCTTAGCACCCTTTTTACTAGTATGCATTACCTCTCTAAAAGCACATAAGTGTTCTTTGTACTTTAAATCAGCTAAACAAACAAAAAGACCATGTTCTTGTTTTTGCTTTAATGCAAATAAAGCTTCTTTTTCCAAATCATCACTATTTGTTTCAACATACATCGCACCTAAAAAATCAAATTCTTTATACTCATTTTTTGCCCTTAAAAAATCATAATTTTGTTCCAATCTATTATTGCCTTTTATCCACGAAATAGGCATTTTACTTAAATCCCAAAGATGCAAATGAGAATCAAAAATTTTTTGCATTTTTAAGCCTTTATTTTAGAACCAAAAAAACCATACCATGATACATATAAAAATAATGGGGCCATAGCCAAATATCCCATGCTTGTTCCAAAATAATCATTAATTAAACCCATGATAATAGGCATAATAGCACCACCAACTATACTCATAACAAGTAAAGAACCACCTAATTTCACTTGATTAAAAGGAAGATTTTTTGTTGCAACTGCAAAAATAGTAGGAAAAGAAATGGACATAAAGAAAAATAATGCAATTAAAATAACTATACTAATAAATCCGCTAGCAAAATACAAGCATACACATAAAATCACATTAATAAAAGAATACCATCCTAAAATAGTCTCACCTTTAATTTTCTTCATCAAAGGCGTAGAAAGAATACGACCTAACATAAAAGCAATTAAAGCTATCGAAAAATAATAAGCCCCTTGTTCATCTTTTAGATTTTCATTATGCTCACTAAGATAATTTATAAAAAAAGCTCCCGCGCTAACTTGATTTGCTATATACAAAAATTGTGCTAGCAATCCAAAATTAAAATGTTTATGCTTAAAAACTCCAATAGGTTTTGAGGTATCTTTTTGTTCATAATCACTACTTACTGCCGATCCTTCCGGAATTTTATTCAATGCAAAAGCAATCAAGATCAAAATAACAATTGCCGCAATACCAACATACACTAGCTGGACATTACCCATATTAGCAAGTAATGCAGCTTCTATTTGTTCTTTACTTGCACCTTCTTCTTGTTTTGTAATAGATAAAAACAAAGCTCCGCCTATGATAGGTCCTAAAAATTGACCCAAACCATTAAAACTTTGCGCAGCATTAATTCTAAAACTAGCATTTTTCTCATCACCAAGTTTTACCATATAAGGATTAGCACTAGTTTCCAAAGAACCAATACCGCAAGCTAAAATAAAAAAAGCAAATAAAAATAAGTAAAAATTAGCTAAATTTGTAGCTGGAATAATCAATAAACAACCTATTGCATACAAGATTAACCCAAAAATAATACCAATTTTATAAGAGTATTTATTTGCTATATATCCAGCAGGTAATGCTATGATAAAATAAGCACCAAAATAAGCGAGTTGCAAAAATCCACTTTCATGTTGAGTGATATGTAAATGATTTTGAAAATTCTTATTCATCACATCAATCAGCCCATAACTAACTCCCCATAAAAAGAAAAGAGAAGTTACTAAAATAATTGCTATTTTTATATTTTTAGAGTTATTTAACATATATCCTCCTTGTTATTAAATTTCATCCCAATTTAGAGCTCTATCTAAATGGATATATCCACCATCAGGAGTTAAAATTTGTCCTGTTGTGTGTGAAGCAAGAGGACTTAGTGTAAAAACTGCTGTGTTTGCTATTTCTTCTATAGTTGTAAAACGATGACCCAATGGTATGCATTTTGCTATTTTTTCATATTGAGCTTTTGGATTTGGAAAATTTGACAACCATTTTTCATAAAGAGGAGTCATAACTTCAGCCGGTGCTATAGCATTAACTCTAATATTATCTTTTGCAAAAGCGCAAGCCCATTCTCTTGTAAAACCTATTTGAGCAGCTTTTGCTGAAGCATAAGCTGAAGTTCTACCTTGTCCTGTTAAGCCGGTTTTACTTGTGATATTTAATATACTTCCTTGTTGCTTTTTAATATATGGTAAGCATTCTTTAGTCATAGTATAATAATGAAAAAGATTATTTTCATAAGATTTAATTAATTCTTCAGTTGTAGCATCTTCTATATGTAAATTATCATTTGCTCCAGCATTATTAACCAAAGCATAAATTCCACCATATATATTAACAACACTTTTAACAAGTGTTGAAATTTGTTCTGTATTTTTTAAATCTATTTGATAAAATCCATAATTTCCGCAAATGTCTTTTAGCTCATCATCTTTTTCTTTAGAAATTTCACTTCTTGAAAAAATAATTGGAATCCCACCTTCTAAAGCCCATAATTTAGCAATACCATAACCAATCCCTTTAGCACCACCTGTGATGATACAAATTTTGTTTTTAATTTTTAAATCCATAATATATCCTTTTTTATTAATTTAGCAAGTTGTAGCAAGTCTCCAAACTGAAAAATCATTTTGTTCATTTAACTCTGCCTTTACCAATTCTCCATTTGAAATTCTTATGATCAAATCTATAAGCTCATCACGCACTTCTTCTTTTGTCTTAATCCCATCTATAATACTTCCTGCATTAATATCAATAGCATCATTCATATTTTCATAACAAAAAGTATTAGAACTCATTTTAATAGTAGGCACAATAGCTGAACCTGTAGGAGTACCACGACCTGTAGTAAAAACACAAATATTTGCTCCACCTGCCACCATAGCGCTAAGTTGTTCTATATCATTACCTGGCGTATTCATAAAAGTAAGTCCTTTGGAAATTACAGGTTTAGCATAATCAATCACATCCATTAAAGTTCTAGTACCTGCTTTATAAACACAACCTAAAGACTTTTCTTCTATAGTGCTAAGCCCACCTGCAATATTTCCCGGACTAGGATTTGCTCCGCGTATATCAGCATGAAAAGATTTAACTAAATTCTCATAGCCTAAAATCTTATCATATACCTTTTTAGCTACTTCATCATTTTTTGCTCTCTTAGCAAGTATAGCTTCACACCCTATAAGCTCTGTAGTTTCTGCTAAAATTACTGCACCACCTTCATCAATTACAAAATCACTTAAACTTCCTAAAGCAGGATTGGCACTAAGACCGCTATAACTATCGCTACCACCACATTCTGTGCCTAAAATCAAATCACTAAAGTCCCCATCTATTTTTTCCAATTTTGCAGCATTTTCAAGCATTTGATTTACTATTTTGACACCCTTTTCTATGGTATTTTTACTACCACCGCACTCTTGTATTACTAAATATTCAACCATCTTATAAGGTGTCGCTTCTTTTATTTTTTCAGCTACTATTTTCGCTTGTATTACCTCACAACCAAGTCCTACAATTAAAACACCAAAAACATTAGCATTACTCCCATGGCCTATTAAAACATCTCTAGTTTGCAAAGCATCAAATTCGAGTTGAGAACAGCCATGTTGATGATTGATATATACTGCCCCATTGCATTTTCTGGCTATATTTTCGCACACCTTATTAGCACAATGCACGCTTGGTATAATAATGACTTTATTTCTCAAGCCAAATTTTCCATCTTCTCTTCTATAACCCATTATCTTTTTCATATTTATTCCTTATCCCCACGACCTCTAATACCTGCACTATTGTGAATATGCACCCATTCACCTTTATTAATATCACAACTTGCACTAGCTATAGCTTCTGCATATTTGATGACAACTTCATCTTTTTTTATATCTTTTAGTGCAAATTTATGTCCACTTGCAATATCATCTAAAAGTTCTATATTTTCCACGATTTCACCTTTTTTAAAATCACGCAAAGCAGTAGCGACATTATCTTTTTCATTGACTATAATATAGGCTTTCATAATTTTATACCCGTTTCTTTTTCTATAGTTTTAACAAGTTTTTTAGCTTCATTAAAACGAGTATTTAATTCTTCTTTTGTAGCATGTGATAAAGGATGGATGCTTGTATTTGCAAATTCAAATCCTCTAGCTTTTAAAAGCAAAGCAAATCCCATAGGAAAAGCCATACTCATACCAAATCTTATAGCTTTTAATAAACTTTTTTGAATCAGCAAAGCTCTATCTATATTTTTTTCATTGATTGATTTATAAATTTCACTCATAAGTTCTGGAAAAACACCACCTATACTAGTCATAGAACCATTTGCCCCTATCAGTAGTGCTCCTGCATAAAATTCTTCTCTTCCTACAAAAACATCAAAATCACCAGGCACTACATCTAATATATGATTTAAAAGTAAAGCATCTCCACTGCTATCTTTTATACCCACAACATTATCAAGCTTTGAAACTCTTTCTATAAATTTCAAACTTAGTGCTGGTGCAAAAAGAGGGATGTTATAAATATACAAAGGAAGCTTCACTTTAGAAGATAAATCTTTAATATATTCAAAAAGTGCATCTTCACTTAATTTATAATAATAAGGCATAGCAAGTAATAAAGCATCAAGCCCTAATTCATATGCTTTTTGTGCCAAAGTAAAAGTATTTTGATAAACTGTTGATGCAATACCTGTAATAACAGGGAGATTATTTTTTGCAGCTTCTTTTGTAAGTTTCATTATTTTGACTTGCTCTTCTATACCTAAAGCTTGAGAATCTCCTGCACTACCATTACAAAATAATCCATTTAAACCTTTTGAGATACCAAATTCGCAGTATTTAATAAATTCGTTTTCATTAATATTTCCACTCATATCATATGGAGTTAATAAGGCTGGTAAAGTTCCCTTTAATATTCCCATATTTTTTCCTTTCATTTTTTGTATATACAAAAATATTTTTATATACAAAAAATATAGCTAAAAATAGAAATTTTTAAAAACATCAAAATGATAAAAAAACAATACAAAAGTCTTATAAAAGTAGTTATAATCAACCATCTAAAGCAAAAACTGCTAATAGAAAATATTTTTTATATCATTAAAAATGTTACTAAAAGTAAAAAATATGATAGAATTTATCTATTGAAAAAGGAGCAAAATGACACATCAACCAACATTAAGAGTTTTAAAAATTTTAGAATTATTGGGCAATAATAATCAAAAAAATACACTAAGCTCTATTGCAAAAGATTTAAATATCCCTCCAGGGACACTTTCTCCTATACTTCAAACTTTACAAGCTAAAAATTACATTAAATGTGATAAAAATAAATTTTACACATTAGATTATAAAATTTTAGAAATTAGCCGTTGCATTTCAATAAAAAATAGCGCATTAGAATTAATTAAAAAACATATGAAAAACATCAGAAACTTAACAGGACAAACATGCCAAATGGGAATATTAAAAGAAGGAAATGTATTTTATTTAGAAAAACTTGATTCGGATAATCAAATACAAATCAAGTCTTTTGTCGGTGCTTCATATCCAGCTTACGCTACATCTTTAGGAAAAGCATTACTAGAAAAGAAAACCTATAAAGAGCTTGAAAAAATTTATCCAAATCCTTTTGAGAAAATAACGTCAAATACATTAAATAATCTAAAAGAGCTTTACGAAGAATTGTCTTCTATCAAAGAAAATAAAATAGCATTAGAAAGTGGGGAAATGAACCCAGAAATTGAGTGCATGGCCATAGGAATTGAATACGATGAAAAAATTATAGCTGCAATTAGTATTTCATATCATATATTTTACTCAAATGCAAATTTTAAAGAAAAAAATCAAAAAATTTTACTAGAAGAAAAATACAAAATAGAACAAGATTTAAAATTATATTTCCCGGAATTAGAAAATATATATCAATAAAAATCCCTAATTAGGGATTTTTATTCTTTTTCTTTTAATTTAAGTTTTTGTTCTTGATATAATCCCGTTCCAACAGGAATCATACGACCTAAAATTACATTTTCTTTTAGATCTTCAAGATAATCAAATTTACCTGCAATACTTGCTTCTGTTAAAACTTTCGTTGTTTCTTGGAAAGAAGCAGCTGAAATCACGCTATCACTTCCAATAGCCGCTCTTGTTACCCCAAGTAACACAGGTTCAGCCACAGCAGGCTCACCACCATATCTTAAAATTCTTTCATTTTCTTCTCTGAATTTTCTTCTTGAAACTAAATCACCCACGATGAAGTTAGTATGACCACTATCTACAATTTTAACTTGTCTTAGCATTTGTGATACGATGATTTCAATATGCTTATCAGAAATCACAACACCTTGACCGCGATAAACTTGCTGAATTTCAGAAATAAGATAATAATGTAATGCTTTTTCACCTAAAATTCTAAGTACATCATGGCTTGAAATAACTCCATCGGTTAATTTTTCACCCGCATGGATAAACTCACCATCTCTTACTTGAATACGTTTTGATTTATCTATCAAATACTCTGCACTACTTCCATCTTCTGCTTGAATAATGATTCTTTCTTTTGATCTTAAAGGCTTATCAAATCTAACAACTCCGTCAATTTCAGCTACAACGGCAGTGTTTTTCGGCTTTCTTGCTTCAAATAATTCAGATACTCTTGGAAGACCCCCGGTAATATCTTTTGATTTAGCTGCTGCCTTTGGTGTTTTAGCTAAAATATCAGCTTGCTTCACCTTATCACCATCATTTACATAAATAACAGTTTTTGGCTCTAATTGATAACGCACTACTTTGTCATTTTCACCTATGATTAACAACGCTGGACGCACTCCACTTGGTAAATACTCATTAATAACAAGCGATCTTTTACCTGTTGCTTCATCAATTTGTTCATCAGCACTATAGCCTGATTCAATATCTTCAAAATTTATAGTACCTGCAACCTCTGCAATTACGGTGTTATTATATGCATCCCATTCAGCAATGATAGTTTTGTCTTCTTTGCTTGATTTTGCTATGATAGCTTTAGGATTATCCACAAAAGCACTATCATCAAATTCAATCACGGATTCTCTTGGTATATAATGTCTTTTTGCTTCTCTATCATTTTCATCAGCAATAACAACAAAAACACCTTTTTCTTTAACTATATCACCTTTTTTAAGATTTTTAATCCTATCTAAACCATCGCCTTTGAGCATGTAAAATTTTAATGTGCCTTTTGCACCTGCTATAATATCTTGAGTGATAGGATCACCATCTTTTACTAGCAATTCACTTGCATAAGGAATACGATTTGGTATATTCCAACCTTCTTTAATCACTTCAACAATACTTTCATTTTCAGCTACTTCAACACCATCGCTATATGGAATATATAACTTACCTTCGATATTACCACTTACACCGGCAAGCTCATTAGCTTTTGCTAAATCATATTTTCTTAATATAAATTTAGCTTCATTGTTTTTTGCTTTAACGCTAACTACTACATCTTCATACGCATGTTCAATATGGATAGTTCCTTTAAATGGGGCTTTGATTTTTGGCTCAACAAGTAAAATAGCAGCATTGCGATGATTTGCAACGATAGTTTTACCTTGTCTATCTTCATAAGTGTTAAGATTATAAAATCTTACAAAACCTTCTTTATGTGCTACTACTTGACGATCTTGTAAATCTGTACTAGCAGTACCACCACTATGGAAAGTTCTTAGTGTAAGCTGAGTTCCTGGCTCACCGATTGATTGAGCAGATATAATACCTACAGCTTCACCTGGCTTAACTAATTTGCCCTCACCTAGGTTAATACCATAACATTTAGAACAAACTCCTTTTTTAGCTTTACAAGTAATAGGAGTTCTAATACTTACACTCTTTACACCACTTTCAACAATTACTCTAGTTTTTTCTTCATCTATTAAAGTACCTTCTGAAAATAAAATTTCATTAGTAATAGAATCAATAATATTTTCAGCTAAAACTCTTCCTAAAATTCTTTCCTCTAAGGTTTCAATCACAACACCATCTGCTGTGATTTCATTAATTTCAACACCCTCATGTGCACCACAATCATCCATTGTAACTTTTACATTTTGCGCCACATCGATAAGCTTTCTTGTTAAATAACCTGCATTTGCTGTTTTTAATGCTGTATCTGCGAGACCTTTTCTAGCACCATGAGTTGAAATAAAATATTCAAGAACATTAAGTCCTTCACGGAAATTTGAAATAATCGGCGTTTCAATAATTGAGCCATCAGGTTTTGCCATAAGACCCCTCATCGCAGCAAGCTGTGAAATTTGAGCTGCTGAACCTCTAGCACCAGAATCTGCCATCATATAAATAGAGTTAAATCCTTCTTTATCTTTTTTAATTAACTCCATCATATCTTTTGACAAGATATTATTAGTGCTTTTCCAAATATCAATAATCTTATTATATCTTTCACCCGAAGTAATCAAACCTAAATTGTATGAATTTTGAATTTCTCTTACTTGTTTTTTAGCTTCTTCTATGCTTTTTTGCTTTTGATCAGGCACAATAATATCAGCAATTGAAATAGAAATACCTGCTTTTGTTGCATATTCAAAACCAAGATCTTTTAGTTTATCTAAAAAGCTAGCACTTACTTCAAGGCCACCTTCTTTATAAACATAATCAACCAAAGCTGCAATATCTTTTTTCTTCATGACTTTATTCCACATATTTTCAGGAACAAAATCAGGTAAGATAGACTTAATAATCAATCTACCCGCGGTTGTTGTGATTTTTCTTCCATCAACCACACTTCTAATGCTTGCATGAATATCTAAAGATTTTGCTTCTAGAGCAATCATAACCTCTTCAATACCTGTGCAAATTTTATGCTCACCTTTAGCACCATCTTTTTCTAAAGATAGATAATAAATCCCCAAAACCATATCTTGAGAAGGTACAGTTACAGAACGACCACTTGCTGGAAGCAAGATATTCATAGATGAGAGCATTAATACTTTACACTCAGCTATTGCTTCTTGAGATAAAGGCACATGCACAGCCATTTGGTCCCCGTCAAAGTCAGCATTAAATGCCGCACACACTAATGGATGAAGTTGAATCGCTTTACCCTCTACAAGCACAGGATGAAAAGCTTGGATAGAAAGTTTATGCAAGGTTGGAGCACGGTTAAGCATTACAGGATGACCTTTAACAACCTCTTCTAAGCACTCCCAAACCTCATTAGTTTTGTTTTCTATCATTTTTTTAGCTTGTTTTACGGTAGTTGCATAACCTTTTTCTTCAAGCTTAGCTAACAAATGTGGTTTAAATAATTCTAAAGCCATTTTTTTAGGTAAACCGCATTGATCCATTCTAAGTTTTGGTCCAACAACAATAACACTACGACCTGAGAAATCCACCCTTTTACCAAGTAGATTTTGTCTAAAACGACCTTGTTTACCTTTGATAATTTCACTTAAAGATTTCAATGGGCGCTTATTTGCACCTTTAACTGCATTTGCTCTTCTGCCATTATCAAACAAAGCATCAACTGCTTCTTGTAGCATTCTTTTTTCATTTCTAATGATAATTTCAGGTGCATCAAGCTCCATAAGTCTTTTTAAACGCGTATTTCTATTGATAACCCTTCTATATAAATCATTCACATCAGAAACTGCAAATTTTCCACCATCTAAAGCTACCAAAGGTCTTAAATCAGGTGGTAATACAGGTAAATTTGTGATCATCATCCACTCGGGACGATTTGGTACTACTTCATCAATATTTGTATTGCTATTTAAATTACTATTTAAGAAATTTTCTACTACTTTTAAGCGTTTGATGATAGTTTTTTTCTTTGCCTCTGAATTAGTTGCTGCAATATCTTCTTTTAATTTATTTAAAAGCTCGACAAGATCTAAATTTGCTAGCAAATCTCTAACAACTTCACCACCCATTCTAGCTTTAAATCCACTACTTTCATAGCGTTGCATTAAATTTAAATACTGCTCTTCATTTAACACATCACAAAATTCAACTTTTTTAGTATTTTCATTATCATAGTACGCATCACCTGGATTTTCTACTATATATGCTTCATAATATAATACGCGTTCTAAGTCTTTCATCTTTACGCCGAGTAAAGTACCGATACGACTTGGTAAAGAGTTCACATACCATATATGTGCTACTGGGGTAACTAGCTCAATATGCCCCATTCTTGAACGACGCACTTTAGAACTAGTAACTTCAACACCACATTTTTCACACTTAATGCCCTTAAAACGCATTTTTTTATACTTACCACAAAGACACTCATAATCTCTTACTGGTCCAAAAATTTTAGCACAAAAAAGCCCATCTCTTTCAGGCTTTAAAGTTCTATAATTAATCGTTTCTGGTTTTTTTACTTCCCCATAAGACCATGATTTGATTTTTTCAGGACTTGCAAGTCTTAATTGAAAAGCTTCAAAGTCTCTAGGTCTGCCATCTTCTTTTATTTCGATAGGTTTAAATTTACTCATTATTCTCATCCTTATCAAAAATCTCAACATCTAAAGCAAGAGATTTTAATTCATTTGTAAGTACAAAGAATGTCTCTGGAATACCTGTTGCTGGAACATTCTCGCCTTTTGTTAAAGCTTTATAAGCACTAAATCTACCTTCAACATCATCAGATTTAATAGTAAGCATTTCTCTTAAAGTATGAGCTGCTCCATAAGCTTCAAGAGCCCAAACTTCCATCTCACCAAATCTTTGCCCACCAAATAATGCTTTACCACCAACTGGTTGTTGTGTTACTAAGCTATAAGGTCCAGTGCTTCTTGCGTGAACTTTTTCATCTACTAAATGGTGTAATTTAAGCATATACATACATCCAACATGCACACGCTCTGCCATTTTTTCACCAGTTCTTCCATCATAAAGTTCGCTTTTTCCATCCATAGCTATTTTAGCCATTTCAAAAAGCTTACCAAATTCTTCAACCGTTACACCTTCAAATACAGGAGTAGCAAATTTTACCCCTTTAGCCCAATCTCTAGCATAAGAAATAAGTTGCTCATCATTTAAAGTTTGTACAAATTTCTTTTCTAGCTCAAGTCTAGATACACTACAAATTTCAAGAATTTTTTCGCGTAATTCTTTTACAAAATCTTTTTGTTTTCTATCAAAAATTTCTTGAATTTGATCACCTAGTCTCATACCAACAATCCCTAAGTGACTTTCAAGAATTTGTCCTATATTCATACGACTTGGAACCCCTAGAGGATTTAAAGCTATATCAATAGGTCTTCCATCAGGTAAATAAGGCATATCAACTTCTGGAACGATATTAGATACAATACCTTTATTTCCATGGCGTCCCGCCATTTTATCCCCAACTTTTAATTTTCTCTTAGTCGCAATATATACTTTAACAAGTTTTACCACTCCACTTGGTAAAATATCATCTTTTTCTAAAATTTCTAATTTTTCATCATGCTCTGTTTTAAGCTTTTTCTTCTCGTTTTGGAAGTGATTTTTTAAATCATCATATTCTTTTTGCACTTCTTTAGAATAAGCTTTAACTAAAGAATTTAATGCAAAACGATTAATTTTTTCCAACTCGGTAATTTCTACCTTGGAACCTTTTTTATATTTAACACCATTTATTTCTTCGTCTGAATTTAAAGGTGATTTAGAAAGCAAAGAACATACTCTTAAAGTTTCTTCTCTGTCCATCATCAAAAGTCTATCGTGATGTTCTTTTTCAAGATTTAATTTTTCATCATCATAGGCTTTTACAGCACGAGCATCTTTTTCATAACCTTTTTTAGTAAATATTTTTACATCTACAACAACACCTTCCAATGAAGCAGTTGCATATAAAGATTTATTTACAACATGTCCTGCTTTTTCACCAAAAATAGCTCTTAGTAATCTTTCTTCAGGCGTAGGTTTTACCTCACCTTTAGGTGAAACTTTACCTACCAAAATCATACCAGGCTTTATATGAGTTCCTATTTTTGCAATACCACTCTCATCAAGATGTGCTAAATCTTCCTCTTTAACATTTGGAATATCTTTTGTAATCTCTTCAACGCCATCTTTAAGTTCTCTAGCCTCTACTTCTTTTTCATAAATATGAACACTAGTGAAAGTATCTTCGCGTAAAATTTTCTCACTAATTACAATAGCATCTTCATAATTATATCCATGCCATGGCATAAATGCGATCAAAGCATTTTTACCAATAGCAAGCTCTCCTTGGTCCATACTTGGACCATCTGCAATAATTTGACCTGCTTGAATAAATTCGCCTTTTTTCACAATCGGGTGTTGAATAAAAGTTGTATTTTGGTTAGTTCTTAGATTTTTTTCCATTTTATAATGATCAATAAATGGTCCATTTTCATCTTCGCCCAAAATAAAAATATTTTTATTATCAACTTTTTCTACAATACCTGCTCTTTTAGCTTTAATAGCTTCCCAAGCATCACGTGCAATGATTTTTTCCATACCAGTACCTACTATAGGTGCTTGTGCGGTTAGTAAAGGCACTGCTTGACGCTGCATGTTTGAACCCATCAGGGCTCTGTTTGCATCATCATGCTCCAAAAATGGAATCAAAGAAGCTGCAACCCCTACTATCATACCTGAACAAAGGTCAATCAAATGCACTTCTTCTCTTCTTGCTAAGATTGTTTCACCATCTTGTCTTGCTTCAACAAATTCTTCAACAATATTACCTTTTTCATCAATTTTAGTTGAAGCAGCTGCGATCACTAAACCTTCTTCTTGAGTAGCAGTTAAATAAACAATTTCATTACTTACTTTTCCATTTTCTACTTTCTTATAAGGTGCTTCAACAAAACCTAGATCATTTACTTTAGCATAAGTTGAAAGCGTATTAATCAAACCGATATTTTGACCTTCTGGAGTTTCAACAGGACAAATTCTTCCATAATGCGTTGCATGGACATCACGCACTTCAAAACCCGCTCTTTCTTTTACTAAACCACCCTCGCCAAGCGCAGATAAACGACGTTTATGAGTTACCTCACTTAATGGGTTTGTTTGATCCATAAATTGAGACAATTGACCACCGGTAAAAAATTCCATAATTGTCACAGTAATTGTTTTAGGATTGATTAAATCATAAGGCATTACTTTATCAATATCTGCATTTAATGCGGTAAATTTATCTCTGATTGATTTTTGCATTTTAGCAAGACCCACATGAAGTTCATTAGCTAAAAGCTCTCCGATCGATCTAATACGACGATTGCCTAAATGATCTCTATCATCAATATGGCCTCTACCATTTTTTACTTTAATTAAATATTTTGCAGTTTTTACTATATCTTCATTTGTTAAAACTGTAACATATTCAGGTGTATCTAATCCTAGTTTATGATTCATTTTCATACGACCAACTTTTGTTAGATCATATCTTTCAGGATTAAAAAATAAATCATTTACAAAAGCTTTTGCGGCATCTTTTACTACAGGCTCGCCTGGTCTCATTACTTTATAAATTCTAATAGCTGCTAAATCATTTTCATCTTCTATATTTTCAGTTTGTTTTAATAATTTTAAAGTCTCATTATCTTGAATGAAAGAATTAATAATAGCAGCATCAACTCCATTTGCTAAGTCATTTGCAATATCAAATTGTTTTTCTTCTTTAATTTTAGCTAGTTTTCCTTCATCTAATAGTGTTAAAGAATCATATAAAACTTCACCGGTTTCTTTATTAATGATAGGACTAGCTAAATATCTATTTGTTAAAATTTCAATTGGATATTCAACCCATTTAACACCGTCTTTTATAAGTTGCTCAGCTTTTTTCTTTGTCATTCTTTTACCGGCTTGGTGTACAACATTACCTTTTTCATCTTTTAAGTCATATTCGACTCTATCTAAAAAGTCATTTGGATTAAATTCAGTTAAAAATTTATCTTTTTTAACATGAATAGTTTGTATAGGGTAAAATAATTTTATAATATCTTGCTTTTTATAACCAAGTGCTCTAAATAAAATAGTAATAGGCACTTTCCTTCTTTTATTAATACGCACATAAAGCACATCTTTTGCATCATATTCAAAATAAAGCCAAGAACCACGATCTGGTATAATTTGAGCTGTATATACTAATTTATTTGCAACAGTAGAACTTTCTTCTTCTTTAAAAATAACACCTGGACTTCTATGAAGTTGATTTACAACAACTCTTTCAACCCCATTAATTATAAAAGAAATTCTATCTGTCATTAAAGGAATTTCTCTAATATAAATTTCTTGTTCTTTGATATCTTTTATACCAATTTTTTCACCCGTTTTTTCATCTTTTTCATGTAAAGTTAAACGGATTTTCATTTTCAAATTTACAGAATAAGTTAAACCTCTTTCCATGCACTCTCTAATGGTGTATTTAGGTTTACCTACTTCACTACTTACATATTCTAAACTTAATCTATTTTGCGGATCATGAATTGGAAAGATAGATTTGAAAACTTTTTCAATTCCACTTTCTGAATTTTTTGCATCTAAATTTAAAAAATAATCAAAACTCTTTTTTTGTAATTGTAATAAATTTGGAATGTCTATTTGTTGTGGAACATTCGAGAAGTCTATTCTTAAACGATTTCCTGATTGTGAATTTAACATATTATTATACCCCATGGTAAAAGTATTGAAAGAAAGAATCCTTATTAAAGGAAAACAAGAAAGGATATAAAATCCTTTCTTTTAAAAATAAAAAATTATTTAAGTTCAACCTTAGCGCCAGCTTCTTCAAGTTGTTTTTTAGCTTCTTCAGCTTCAGCTTTACTAACACCTTCTTTAAGAACTGATGGAGTTTGCTCAACTGCATCTTTTGCTTCTTTTAATCCAAGACCAGTTAAAGCACGAACAACTTTAATTACATTAATTTTTTTATCGCCACCATCTTGTAATACAATATCAAATTCAGTTTTTTCTTCAGCAGCACCGCCAGCAGCACCCGCAACAGCAGCACCCGCAACCATAACTGGAGCAGCAGAAACACCAAATTTTTCTTCAAATTCTTTTACTAATTCTGAAAGCTCAAGAACACTTAGGTTAGAAATAAATTCTAATACATCTTCTTTAGTAATTGCCATTTTTTATCCTTTTTATAATT
The DNA here is from genome assembly GCF_004357905.1 of Campylobacter lari. NCBI lineage: Bacteria > Pseudomonadati > Campylobacterota > Epsilonproteobacteria > Campylobacterales > Campylobacteraceae > Campylobacter > Campylobacter lari. Next base: position 28,263 of record NZ_SMTT01000011.1, read on the forward strand.
TTATTCAGCTTCTTTTTTTTCTTTTAATGCATTTAATCCAATTGTAAAATTGGTGATTGGTGCATTCCAAACTTGCAAAAGCATAGCAAGTAATTCATTACGAGAAGGCATTTTAGCTAAAGCTTTAACTTTATCTACAGAAGCAACTTCGCCTTCGATAAATGCAGTTTTGATCTCAAATGCTTGATTAGCTTCGCTAAATTTATCAGCAACTTTTGAAACATTTAATTGGTCTTCACCCCAAAGATAAATATTAGTATCTTTAAGTTCCATTCCATCTTTGCCGGCATTTTTAAGAGCAATACTTGCTAAAGTATTTTTAATAATTTGAACTTTAACATCCATTTCTCTCGCATTATTTCTTAACTCTTCAAGTTTTTTAGTATTTAAACCCTTATAGTTACAAACTACAACAGCCTCACTAACTTTAAAACCTTCTTCAAGTTTAGAAACAAGTTCAACTTTTTGGCTTTTAGTCATCTTTACTCCTTTCCGACCGGTGATTTCAAGCAGAGCAGAAAAATCTAATTAAGTCCTAAGACCTCGGCTATCTCCAATCTAAGATAAAAATTAGATAAAATAAAAGTTATTATCTTATCTAATTTTTATTAATGAGAGTAAAACTCTCATTAATTTTATTTTGTATCAAGTAATTCTTGAGTATCAAGAGAAAGAGAAGGACTCATAGTTAAAGAAAGACTAGCATTTTTAATATATCTTCCTTTTGCAGCAGCTGGCTTGTGTTTATTAATAGCTTTTACAAATGCTGTCATATTTTCTTTTAATTGTTCTTGAGTAAAGCTAACTTTACCTAAACCTGCATGGATATTTCCTTGCTTATCAACACGGAAGTTAACTTGACCATTTTTAGCATTATTCACAGCTTGTGCAACATCCATTGTCACAGTACCTGTCTTAGGATTTGGCATTAAACCTTTAGGTCCTAAAATACGACCTACTTTACCAACTAAACCCATCAAATTTGGAGTAGCAATTAAAACATCAAAATTCATATTTCCTTTTTGAATTTCTTCTACTAAATCATCACTACCAACTATATCAGCACCTGCATTTTTTGCCTCATCAGCTTTTGCATCTTTTGCTATAACAGCAACACGCACTTTTTTACCTGTACCACAAGGTAAAACTACACTACCTCTTACCATCTGATCTGCATGTCTTGGATCAACATTTAATTTTAAAGCAATTTCAACTGTTTCATCAAATTTAGCAGATGCAAGAGTTTTAACTGTGCTTATTGCCTCATCCATTAAGTAATTTTTATTTGAATCTATTTTTTTTAATAATTCTGTAAATCTTTTAGTATTTTTTGACATTAATTTTTCTCCGCATTTTATATAAAGTGCTACCGCCTTTTTAAACTCTTGGCGGTAAAGAGTATTAATCTACGATTTCAACACCCATAGAACGAGCAGAACCCATAATAATCTTAGCAGCTTGCTCTCTATCTTTTGTGTTCATATCAGCTATTTTTTTATCAACAATTTCTAAAACTTGTGCTTTGGTTAATTTACCTACTTTATTTTTTAAAGGATTATCTGCACCTTTAGAAATACCTGCAGCTTTTTTGATTAAATCAGTAGCTGGTGGTTGTTTTGTGATAAATGTAAAGCTTTTATCTGCATAAACAGTAATAACAACTGGAATATTAAAGCCAGCCATATCTTTTGTTCTTTCATTAAATGCCTTACAAAATTCCATAATATTAACACCTTGTTGACCCAAAGCAGGACCAACTGGAGGTGATGGATTAGCCTTAGTAGCAGCTATTTGTAATTTTATTTCTCCTACGACTTTTTTAGCCATAACCTTACTCCTTTACTTGCTATATTATCAAACTATTTTTTCAACTTGAGAGTATAAGATCTCTACCGGAGTTGATCTGCCAAATATTGAAACATTTAGCTTTAAAACTCCTCTAACCATATCATATTCTTCTACAATACCAACAAAGTTTGCAAAAGGACCTTCGGTTATTCTTACACTTTCTTCTTTATCAAATGAAATTTTAGGTTTAGGTGCTGCTTTATTTTTCACCTTTTCTAAAATAAGATTGATATCTTTTTCACTCAATGGGGTTGGTTTTTTACTTTCCCCTATAAAACGACCAACTTTTGGCAAAGATTGAATTTTATGCCAAAGTTCTGTTGATAAGTCAATATTGGCAAATACATAGCCTGAATACAAACTTCTTTCGCTTATTTTTTCTTTACCATTTTTAAATTCAATCACATCTTCAGTTGGAACAATTACCTCTAGCAATTGCTCTTGAATTCCATGATCTCTAACTAAATTTTCTATGGCTCTTTTTACAGCCATTTCACTACCTGCATAAGTTTGAATTGCATACCATTTATGATTCATTATTTTATCCTATAATCTTAGATAATGAAAATGACATAATTAAGTCAACCAATGCTAAAAATAATGAAACAACAGTGACAACTACAAAAACGGTAATATAAGCATTTCTAACTTGCTCTTTCAAAGGCCAAATAACTTTTGATAATTCAGCTTTTGACAATTTAAAATAAGTTATTAGTTTTTCCATATTTAACCTTATTTTGTGGCAGGGCAAGAGGGATTCGAACCCCCAACCATCGGATTTGGAATCCGGTGCTCTACCGTTGGAGCTATTGCCCTAAGGGCTTTTATATAAAAGCCTTAACTTTTTAATTTAACTTCTTTATGAACTGTATGTTTTTTTAATCTTGGGCAATATTTTTTTAATTCTAATTTTTCAGTTGTATTTTTACTATTTTTAAAAGTACTGTAATTAATATCACCGCACTCTTCACATTTCAAGCCAACTTTAATTCTCATTTTTATTCCTTAAAAAAAGCGAGATAAAATCTCGCTTATGATTATTTAATAATTTTAGATACAACACCTGAACCAACAGTACGGCCACCTTCACGGATAGCAAAACGAGTACCTTCTTCAAGTGCAACTGGTGCAATAAGACTTACAGTAATTCTAACATTTTCACCTGGCATAACCATTTCAACGCCTTCTGCAAGTTGGATAGAACCAGTAACATCTGTTGTTCTTACATAGAACTGTGGTCTATAGTTATTAAAGAATGGAGTATGACGACCACCTTCATCTTTATTTAAAATATAAACTTCTGCTTCAAAGTCAGTATGTGGAGTAATTGATTTTGGCTTAGCAAGAACCATACCACGAAGAACATCTTCTTTTTTAGTACCACGTAGAAGAACACCTACGTTATCACCTGCTTCACCTTGATCCATTTCTTTTCTAAACATTTCAACACCAGTTACTGTAGTGCTTTGTGTTTCTCTAATACCAACGATTTCAATAGTATCACCAACTTTAACAACACCTTTTTCAATTCTACCAGTAACAACTGTACCACGACCTGAAATTGAGAATACATCTTCGATTGGCATTAAGAAATCTTTATCTGTATCACGAGCTGGAGTTGGAATATACTCATCAACTGCTGCCATAAGATCTAGGATTTTTTTAGACCATTCTCCATCTTGTCCAGCTTTTGCTTCTTCAAGAGCTTGTAAAGCAGAACCTGAAATAATTGGAGTATCATCTCCTGGGAAGTCATAAGAACTTAATAGTTCTCTAATTTCCATTTCAACTAATTCTAATAATTCAGCATCATCAACCATATCAGCTTTATTCATGAAAACAACGATATATGGTACACCTACTTGGCGAGAAAGTAAGATGTGCTCTCTAGTTTGTGGCATTGGACCATCTGCAGCAGAAACAACAAGAATAGCACCGTCCATTTGAGCAGCACCAGTAATCATATTTTTAACATAGTCAGCGTGACCTGGGCAGTCTACGTGTGCATAGTGACGATTTTCTGTTTCATACTCAATGTGAGAAGTTGCAATAGTAATACCACGCTCTTTTTCTTCAGGAGCATTGTCGATATTATCATAATCTTTAAGCTCAGCCAAACCTCTTCTTGAAAGAACAGCAGAGATAGCAGCTGTTAAAGTAGTTTTACCATGGTCAACGTGACCAATAGTACCAATATTTACGTGAGGCTTATTACGTGAAAATTTTTCTTTAGCCATCTTTTTCCTCCATATAAAATTTACAAACAAATACTAATTTATGTTTTATAATCTTTTGAAATCAATGGAGCTCATAGCGGGACTTGAACCCGCGACCTCTCCCTTACCAAGGGAGTGCTCTACCTCTGAGCCATACGAGCGCTCAGAAAAATTAAAAACATAAATTATAAAATTTTGGAAATTGAAACTGCTAGAAATTCTGAATTTAAAAACAGCTCCCAGTTTCACTCTACCAAAATTAGGTTGGAGCGGGAAACGGGACTCGAACCCGCGACCCTCAGCTTGGAAGGCTGATGCTCTAGCCAACTGAGCTACTCCCGCAAAGCAATGGTGGTGAGTCGTGGATTCGAACCACGGAAGGCGAAAGCCAGCAGATTTACAGTCTGCCCTCGTTGGCCACTTGAGTAACTCACCATGATAAAAATGCTTTTTATTTCTGGTCAAACACTGCTATCAACAATGGAGCTGGTTAAGGGACTTGAACCCCCGACCTGCTGCTTACAAGGCAGCTGCTCTACCAACTGAGCTAAACCAGCAAAAAATAAAGTTGAATTATAATGTAATTTTGAATTAATGTCAAGTGTTTTAAATAATTTTATATAATTTTTAAAAAATAAAGGATTGATTATGAAAATTTTATTTTCACCTAGCGAAAGCAAAAATAAAATAAATACGCAAGGTTATATAAATAAAAACTCTTTTGTTTTTAGTAATTTATATAGTAAAAGACTTGAAGTACTTACAAAATATAAAAATCATATAAAACAATGCAATGAAGTTGAACTTGAAAAATTTTTTGGTATAAAAGATGCAAGTGAAATAGAAGAATTAACTCATGATATTTTAACAAAAGAAACAAACAAAGCTATTCAAAGATATAATGGAGTTGCTTTTGATCATTTAGACTATGAAAATTTAAGCGAGAATTCAAGAAAATATATAGATGAGAATGTTTTGATATTTTCTAATCTTTTCGGTCCTATTTTAGCAAAAGATTTAATACCTTATTATAAATTAAAACAAGGAGAGAAAATTAAAGAATTTAATATAGAAAAATATTACAAAGATAGTTTCTCTGATGAACTCGATAAATTTTTAGAAAATGAATTAGTCATTGATCTTAGAGCTAAATTTTATGAAAAATTTTATACTATTAAAAAGCCTTTTTTAACTTTTACC
>NZ_SMTT01000012.1 GCF_004357905.1 Campylobacter lari
AAGCATCATTACCATTGCTTATAGCTTGACCTAAAGTATTAGCTTGCGATCTTAAGCTATCTGCTATAGCCATACCTGAAGCATCATCTGCTGCAGAGTTGATTCTAAGACCTGAACTTAATCTGCTTAGAGAGTTATCTAATGCTCTTGAGTTTAAATTTGCGTTGTTTTGAGCATTTAAAGATGCCACATTAGTATTTATACGAAATCCCATTTTAAATCCTTTTAAATAAATTCAACCGCTTCCATGCAGTTGTTTAAGCTATATCGAAAAAATGATAAAAAAATTTATACTTTTAATATATTTTTATATTCATTTATAGAATTTTCCATACTTGCTAGACTTAATGCTGTAAATTCTAAAAATATTTTTAAAAAATCTGCATAACTTGATAAAGCATTTTGAGACTCTTGATATAAACTCACATTAAAAAAGCCCCTATGATAAAATAATGGTTTATACATAAAACTTTGTAAAATTTTTGCATTATCTAATAAATCATTAAAATCAAAAATAGATTCTGATACTTGCTCATCAAAAACTGCATTTTGATTTTGTAAAATTGCTAAAAGATCTTTTGCTTTTTGATGTAAAGCATTTAACTCTAAATAATCTTTTTGTAAAATTTCCAAAGATTTTTTTAATAATTTTTCTTGCCTATTAATACTTAAAACATTTGGAAATACATAATCTTGTTTTTTATCTTTATATAGTGCTAAAACCTTTTCAAAAGGTATCTCTATGGTATAATCTATAAAAGCTCCACCTTCTGTGGCATTATAAAATTTAACATCAGGATGAGATACAAATAAAACTTCCAATCTTTTTCTAAATTCATCCCAGCCTATATGAGTTTGAATAAAACCTTGCTTATTATAAGCTAACACTTGAAGTTTTTCTGCTTTATGCTCAGCTTCTTCTACATTATGAAATGTAAAAACTTCTGGGTTAGCATGCGATTTCCCATCATCACTAAAAGCCAAATCTTGTCCTATCATGATTACATTAGTAAATCCCAAAGCTATAGCAAAATTATAAGCAAAATGAGCCACATTGATACCAATATCTAAATAACCAAAATCATTTAAATTAAATTTTTGTTGATAATCTAAATTTTTTAAAATAAAAATTTTTGGATTTTTATTTTCTAAAATTTGCATTAAAGCTTTATCTACAGCAGCATTTATAATATAAATGGGTTCTTTTTTACTTTGTGGTAAATTTTCATAAAAACTTGCACATTCTTCGTAAATATCCATAGAAAAAACAAAATCAGGATAAATTTCATTCTTAAGTAAAGTCTTATAAGTAGCATCTAAAGCAAATATCACATAATCATCTTGACAAGTTTTTAAAAGCTTAAGTTGTTTATTTAAAGAAGGACCTGCGCACACCACAATAACACTTTTATTTCTTCCTTTATTTTCATAAATAAATCTTTGAAAAGGAATGTTTTTTAAGACTAAAGGTATGTTAGATAAAAATTGTTTATAAATTTTAGCATCCATAGTAAAACTTGTATCAACATTTCCCACCACTCTTTTTATCACATCTAAACATTTGTGATACACAAAATCAAATATAGGGCTTTTGTTATAAAATTCACTATAAGGTAAAAGTTTAAAAAGCCCTAAATACTCAAAACAATCTTTTTGTGAAAAAAGCAAAACAAGATACTCTTCTAATCTTTTCTCTTCTACATCACAAAGATATATTTTTCCGCTTGAAAGCTCTTGACTTAAATCCATCTTGCTTAAAACATTAGCAAAAAATTCTGCTTTATCAAAAATAAAAATGTGTTTATTAATAAGTTTTTTTAAAAAAAGCCCATCTCCTATACCGCAAAAAAATATATTAGGTTTTATTAAATCATCTTTTGAGGGCACAAAGGGTGTTTGACTTGGAAAGATGTCGATAAATTCTTCTTTTAAAGATAGAATTTTTTTTTGTAATGGTTTATTGGTAAATTCTAAAGCTTGTAAGTTTTTTTGCAAAAACATTTTATATCCTATGAAATTAAATTATAGAAAATTATATCATTAATTGCATTTTATTTAAAAATCCATCTAAGCAAAAAATTTAACTTTTTTTTATACACTTTTACTAATTTTAATCCTTATAAGGAAAATAATGAAAAATTTAATCATAGTAGAATCACCTGCTAAAGCTAAAACCATAGGTAATTTTCTAGGTAAAGACTATGAGATAATAGCTTCTAAAGGTCACATTAGAGATTTACCTAAAACTAGCTTTGGTATAAAAATAGAAGATGAAAATTTTAAACCAGAATATAGAATTTCAAATGATCATTCAAGTTTAGTAAAAGAACTCAAAGAAAAGGCTAAAAAAGCTAAAACCATCTACCTTGCAACCGATGAGGATCGTGAGGGTGAAGCCATAGCTTATCATATAGCTAAGGCTATTAATAAAGATGAAAATTCCCTGCCACGCATAGTTTTTCATGAGATTACTAAAAGCGCTATAGAAAATGCTTTAAAAAACCCAAGATCTTTAAATGTAAATAGCGTCAATGCTCAACAAACTAGACGCTTACTTGATCGCATAGTAGGCTATAAATTAAGTCCTTTACTAAATCAAAAAATCCAAAAAGGCTTAAGTGCAGGGCGTGTGCAAAGTGCGGCTTTAAAAATCATCGTCGATAGAGAAAGAGAAATAAAAGCTTTTATTCCTTTAAAATACTTTAGTATAGATATGATTTTTGAAAAAGATTTGCAAGCTGAATTAGTCGAATTTCAAAATCAAAAGATAGAAAAACTAAGTCTAACTAACGAAGATAGAGCCAAACTCATCTTTGAAGCTTGTAAAAATGCTAGTTTTAAAATAAAAGATATAGAAAGTAAAGATAGAAAAATAGCTCCACAAGCACCTTTTATGACCTCAACCCTGCAACAAAGCGCGAGCAATCGCCTAGGTTTTAACCCTAAAAAAACCATGATGATTGCTCAAAAACTTTACGAGGGTGTAAAAACCCATCAAGGTATTATGGGTGTGATTACTTATATGAGAACTGACAGCTTAAACATCGCAAAAGAAGCTTTAGAAGAAGTAAGAAAACTCATCAAAAATGATTTTGGCAAAGAATACTTACCAAGTAAAGCAAATATTTATACCACTAAAAGCAAAGGCGCTCAAGAAGCACACGAAGCTATAAGACCGGCTAATCTTAGCTTTACGCCAAAACTTGCAAGTGAATTTTTAGAAAAAGATGAAGCAAGATTATATACTTTAATATATAATCGCTTTTTAGCTTCACAAATGAATCCTGCTATATCTCAAACTCAAAATGTCTATGCAAAATCAAATGAAGCAAGTTTTAAAATAAGCGGTAGAAAAATTTTATTTGATGGGCATTATAAAGTATATGGAGATATGGATAAAGATAAAATTTTACCTAATTTAAAACTAGAAGATATACTAAATATACAAAATATAGAATTAAACTCGCATTTTACCGAGCCACCTTCAAGATATTCTGAAGCTGGGCTTGTTAAAAAGTTAGAAAATCTTGGCATAGGACGCCCTTCTACTTATGCTCCAACCATCTCTTTACTTAGTACAAGAGAATATGTGCGTATAGATAAAAAGCAAATCATACCTAATGAAATAGCCTTTGTTGTAACAGAAGTTTTAGAACAAAACTTTAGCGATATAGTAGATAGTGATTTTACTTCTAAAATGGAAGATAAACTTGATATCATTGCAGAAGGCAAAATGGACTGGCAAGAAGTTTTAAGAGAGTTTTATTTTCCTTTTATGAGAAAAATTGATGAAGGTAAAAAAAATATAAAAAGCCAAAAAACTTTCACAAAGCTAGATGAAACCTGCCCTGATTGTGGTGGAGAGCTTGCTATAAGAAAAGGAAGATATGGAGAATTTATAGCTTGTTTAAATTTTCCAAAATGTAAATACTCAAGAAATTTAAAACAAGAAACACAAAATGAAGAAAAAAGCGAGAAAAAACTCAATACCATAGGCGTGAAATGCCCAAGCTGTCAAGAAGGCGAGATCGTGGAGCGTTTTTCTAAGCGTGGTAAATTTTATGGATGTAGTGCTTATCCAAAATGCAACTATATAAGCAAATACAAACCAAGTGAAGAAAAATGTAGCAAATGTGGTGAAACTTTGATTATCAAAGAGCTTAAAAAAGGCACATTTTTAGAGTGCTTAAAATGCAAAATCAAAAAGGAAATTTAATGCAAATTATGCTTTGTGCTATATCTAATATAGCAAGTGGAGGGTGCGGGGAAGATTGTAAATACTGCACTCAAAGCGCTCATGTAAAAACTAATATCAACAAATACAAAAGAAAAGATATAGATCAAATTGTTTTAGAAGCTAAAATAGCTAAGAAAAACGAAGCTTTAGGTTTTTGTTTAGTTACAGCAGGCGCTGGACTTGATGATGAAAAACTTGAGTATGTGTGCAAAGTAGCTCATGCAGTGCAAAAAGAAGTAGAAGGACTTTTACTCATAGCTTGCAATGGCATAGCAAATTTAGAACAACTCAAAGAATTAAAAAAAGCAGGAATTTTTTCTTATAATCATAATCTAGAAACTTCTAAAGAATTTTTTCCAAACATATGCTCTACGCATACTTGGGAGCAAAGATTTCAAACTAATCTTTATGCTAAAGAAGCAGGTTTAATGCTTTGCTGTGGCGGAATTTATGGTCTTGGAGAAAGTGAAGCCGATAGAAAAAGTTTTAGAACAAGTTTAAAAGAGCTTGATCCTTTTTCCTCGCCTATTAATTTTTTCATACCAAATGAAAATTTAAAGCTCAAGCAAAACTTATTAAATGCTGATGAGGCGTTAAATATCATCAAAGACACTAAAAAAGATTTACCAAATGCACATATCATGGTAGCAGGTGGTAGAGAAGTAGTGCTAAAAGAAAGACAATATGAAATTTTTGACGCAGGAGCTAGTGCTATAGTAGTAGGTGATTATCTTACAACTAAAGGCGAAGAACCTAGCAAAGATATACAAAAACTAAAACAAATGGGATTTAGCTTTGCTAGCTCATGCCATTGATGCTCAAGCTGCTACGGATTTAAAAATTTTATTAGTCGTAGCAGGATGTTTGCTTACATCACCTTATATTGCTAAATTTTTAAAACTCCCACTTTCAGCCACTGAAATTATGCTTGGCTCTTTTATAGGATTTTTAGGTTTTATAGGAGAAAGTGAGAATTTTAAGCTTTTGGCTAATGCAGGATTTTACTATCTTATGTTTATAGCAGGGATGGAAATCAATCTTAAAACCTTTTTAAAAACCGAAAGAAGCTTACTTAATAAAGCTTTTATTTACATCATACTTTTATATGTTTTTAGTGTTTTAGCGGTTGAAAGTATAGATATTTCTTATATTTTTGTCATTATTATACCTGTTATGAGCGTGGGTTTGCTCTCAACGCTTTATAGAGACTTTGGGAAAAATTGCGAGTGGCTAAATGTATCCATGGTGGTAGCCACTTTAGCTGAAGTTGTGAGCATAGTTTTACTTACCATAGCTGCAGCATTTTTGGGAAAAGGTGCTGATCTTTTCTCACTCACTCAAAATTTATTATACCTAGTGGGATTTTTAGCACTTTGTATTTTTGGATTTAAATTTTTAGAAGTGCTTTTTTGGTGGTATCCACAACTTAAAACTATACTCATGCCTTGGCAAGATCAAAACGAAAAAGATATAAGATTTTGCATGGCAATTTTCATAGCCATAGTTGCAATTATGATTTATTTTAAACTTGAAGTTGCACTTGGAGCTTTTATAGCGGGTTCATTTATAGCTACTTTTTTTGATCATAAAAAAGACTTAGAGCATAAACTTTCTAGTTTTGGTTATGGCTTTTTAATCCCTATATTTTTCATTTATATAGGTTCAAGCTTTAAACTCCAAATGCTTTTAAACCCTCAAGTTTTAATCATAGCTTTTTCACTAACTATCTTTATGATAGGACTAAGAATACTTTGTGCTATGACTTTTGTAAAAATACTTGGTTTAAAAAATACCTTTTTATTTGGCTTAAGCCATTCTATGCCACTAACCTTACTTATCGCAGTAGCTACGCTTTCTTATCAAACTAATATTATCACTCAAGATATATACTCAGGATTAGTGCTTACTGCTTTACTTGAAGCAATTTTAGCTATTAGCTTAATAAAATTTATCAATAATCTTAGTAGAAAATGACTCTACTAAGTATTTATTTTCACTCGCTATAATTTTCTTATGAAAAATTTAGACACACTTTTAGAATTAGCCTTAAAAGCAGGCAAGGAAGCCTCTAAGGTATTGCTTGAATATAAAGACAAAAATACCTTATGGCTTAAAGATGATGATTCCCCAGTAGGTTTAGCTGATATAAAATCTAATGAAGCCATTAGTGAAATTTTAGCTTCAAGCGATATAGCTCTATGCTCTGAAGAAAATATACTTTCTTATGAAGAAAGAAAAAATTTAGAGTATTTTTGGCTAATAGATCCTCTTGATGGCACTAAATCTTATGCTAAAAAAGATAAAGAATATTGTGTTTTAATCGCATTAATCCATAAAAACACTCCTGTGCTTTCGCTTATAGGCGATGTGGAAAATAATGCATTTTATTATGCACATACCCATACTAAAGTTTATAAAAATAATGAAATTTTAAATCTTAGTTTAGAGCAATACGAAAAGGTTAAAAATATAGCCCTTTACTCTAAAAACCATGATAATAATGAAGATTTTTTTATTCAAAATCATCTTGAAGGCATTAAGGTTTCATCTGCTTTAAAGTTTGTATATTTACTTGAAGCAAAAGCTGGAATTTACCCGCGTTTTGGTGGCCCAAAAGCTTGGGATATAGCCGCGGGAGATTTTTTAGTCAAACAAAATGGTGGAATTTTATACGATTTTGACAAAAAGGCCTTAAACTACAATAGTCCTGATTTTAAACTTCCAAGTTTTATAGCTTTTGCTAAGAATGAATTTAAATTAAAAGGTTTTTAGTGAGATTTTTTTTGGTGTTTTTGTGTTTTTTAAGTGCTATTTATGCCAATTCTTTTGCAAATAAAAAAATCATCAAATTACAAAACAATGATGATTTTAATATCATCAATCTTGATCAAGATATAAATTATGATAAACTCTCACACATTAACACCTTAGCTTTAGTGCCAAGCTATGAAAAAGAATATAATTTTTATTTTTCAAATTTAAAAATCGATGCTAAAAGCATGGCAAAAGACACACTAAAAGCATTAAGTGCTATTTTAAATGAGCAAAATAATTTTGCTTTACTTAGTCAAAAAGAAAATCAAACTTATATCAATAGTCAAAATATCTTACAAACAAATAAAAATTTCATCAATGCAAGTGAGTTTTTAGAATTTAATCGTTTCAAAAAGGCTGATTTTATTATTTTGCTAGATTTAAAAAGTATTCAAGCAAGCCAACAAAATTTCTTGCTTTTTTCCAATTTTGAAGTCAAAGCCGACATAGAATACAAACTTTTTAATGCCAAAACAAAAAAACTAAAAGATCATAAAATCCTTACTATCAATACTCAATTTAGCACAAATGATAAAAATAAATCTTATCAAGAATTAGTCCATGAAATAGCTAAAATTGTTTATGAAGATATTAAAAATACTATATAATTACCACTTCTTCTTCTAAAACAATCCCAAATTCTTCAAAAACTCTTTTTTTAGCAAGCTCTATCAAAAATAAAGCATCATCAAAACTAGCATGTTTTTTATTGATTAAAAAATTTGCATGTTCATTGCTAAACATCGCATCATTTTTGCTAAAACCTTTAAGATTAACTGCTTCTATCAACCTTCCTGCATGATCGTTTTTGGGATTTTTAAAAATAGAGCCAAAGCTAGCACCTTTTGGTTGATTTTTTCTTGCATTTTTTAAAAGCTCATCTTTAACTGGGTCAAATCCATATTCTAAAAAAAACTTCGCGCTAAACATCACTTCTTTAATAGGATTAAACCTATAAGCAAAAGCAATATTTTGTTTTAAAATTTCTTGATTAAAAGTGCAAATACTAATTAAATTTTTGCTAATATCCTCATCTTTTAATCCTGCATTCATTTTTAAAATACCGCCCAAAGTCCCTGGGATATTTTTTAAAAACTCAAAGCCTTTTAGGTTATTTTCTTTAGCAAAATGATACATTTTAAAAGATTTCACACTAGAGCCTATCTCTAAAAACATGCCTTTTTCATTTTGCTCTAAAATTTTAATATAATCAAAACTTTTCCCTAAAATTCCAAGTTTTTTGGGTTTTGGAGAGATTAAAAGATTATTTGCCCCACCTATTAAAAAACCATCAAATTCGCAAGGCTCTTCAAGTGTTTGCACTTCAAAGCTCTCACCTATACGCACAGAAGAATACTTAGAAAAATCAATAATCATCTAATAAAGCTTGGAATTTGATTTAAAATATTAGTTGTAAAATCAATCATAGAACTTATCATCCAAGGCATTAAAAATACTATTACCACAACAACAAGTAAAATTTTTGGCACAAAAGAAAGCGTGGCTTCGTTAATTTGCGTTACAGCTTGAAAAATACTTATAATAAGCCCTGCAATAAGCCCTGCTAAAAGCATAGGTAAAGAAAGCATAAGTGTGATTTTAAAAGTTTGTACACCCAAGGCTACTAAAGTACTTTCCATATTTACTCCTTAAAAATTTAAATTCTATCAAGAATTTCTAAATTCTTCATACTCACTAGGGATAAGATAATCTTTACTTTTTATTAACTTCTCATAAAATCCATGATTATATCCAAGCTCAAAAAGCTTATCTATGGCATTGTATTGTTTATCATTCATATTAATAGAGTTTTTATTTGCATATAAATTTAAATACACATCAAGTTTTTGTGCATCAACGCGTATTAAATTACGCTCTAAAAGCATGGAGGCTAAGATTTTTCTATTATGATCGGCTACTTCTACTGCTTTAATCAAATCTTTTTCAACCGCTATTGCATCACTAAGCGGTAAAGATCTTCTAAGGGTCATACCACCTAAAGGTAAAGGTAAATCATTTTTTGCTAATTCTTGCCAAATATCCCAAAGTTCAGCCTCAACACACAAACTAGAATCAAATTCTAAAATGCTCTCATGTATAAGCACTCCCGCATCAACTTCATCTTCTAAAACAGCCTTTTCAATCTCTAAAAAATTCTTATAAATTATTCTAGCTTGTGGATATTTTATGCGAAAGATTAAAGCATTAGTAGTGTGTGCTCCACTTAAAGCAACTTTAAAATTTGGCTTTAATTTTTTATTCTTTTTCTTAATAAGCTTTGGCCCATAACCCTCACCAAAACTCACAGCAGTTTTTAATAAAGCATATTCACTAGCTATTAAAGGATAAAGTGCAAAAGATATCGCACTAACATCGTATATATTTTCCAATGCAAGCTCATTTAAAGTTTGTATATCCAAGGCTGTATTTTCATACTCATAAGCATTTCCAACCCAACCAAATTTAATCGCCATATACATAAAAATATCATCAGCATCAGGAGAGTGTGCTACGCTAATTTTTTTATTCATTTTTTTCCTTAAAAATCTAAAAAAGTATTTTAGCAAAATTCAAAATAAAAACTTATATTAAATTTCTTTTTGATACAATTTTAAACATATTATAAAAGGATTAACAAGCATGGATGATAATAAAAGAAAATCACTTGATGCAGCCTTAAAAAGTCTTGATAAAACCTTTGGAAAAGGCACCATATTAAGACTTGGCGATAAAGAAGTTGAAAAAATTGATTCTATTCCTACAGGTTCTGTTGGACTTGATTTAGCTTTAGGAATTGGTGGGGTTCCAAAAGGAAGAATTATAGAAATTTATGGACCTGAAAGTTCAGGTAAAACTACACTTACCTTACACATCATAGCAGAATGTCAAAAAAAAGGTGGAGTTTGTGCGTTTATTGATGCTGAACACGCTCTTGATGTAAGATATGCAAAAAATTTAGGCGTTGATACAGAAAATCTTTACATCTCTCAACCAGATTTTGGAGAACAAGCCTTAGAAATTGTTGAAACTATAGCAAGAAGTGGAGCCATTGATCTAATAGTGGTAGATAGTGTTGCTGCACTTACTCCAAAAGCAGAAATTGAAGGTGATATGGGAGATCAACATGTAGGTCTTCAAGCAAGATTAATGAGCCAAGCTTTAAGAAAATTAACCGGTATCGTTCATAAAATGAACACTACTGTAATTTTCATCAATCAAATTCGTATGAAAATAGGCATGATGGGCTATGGCACTCCTGAAACAACTACCGGCGGAAATGCTTTAAAATTTTATGCTTCAGTGCGTTTAGATGTAAGAAAAACAGCCACCTTAAAACAAAATGATGAGCCTATTGGAAACCGTGTTAAAGTAAAAGTGGCTAAAAACAAAGTAGCCCCTCCTTTTAAACAAGCTGAATTTGATGTGATGTTTGGTGAGGGTGTAAGTCGTGAAGGCGAGCTAATAGATTATGGTGTAAAACTTGATATTATTGATAAAAGTGGTGCATGGTTTTCTTACAAGGCTTCTAAACTTGGTCAAGGTAGAGAAAATGCTAAAGCCTTTTTAAAAGAAAATCCAGCTATTGCAGATGAAATTACTCAAGCTATACAAAACTCAATCGGTATAGATAGTATGATTTTGGGCGCAAAAGAAGACGATGAAGGAGAAGAATAATGTTGATTATTGAAGATTTAAGAGCTTTTGAAGTTTTAGATAGTAGAGGCAATCCTACCATTAAAGCTGAAATCATGCTAAGCGATGGCAGTGTGGGTAGTGCTATCGTTCCAAGTGGTGCAAGCACAGGAAAAAAAGAAGCTTTGGAATTAAGAGATAATGATGAGAGATTTGGCGGAAAAGGTGTTTTAAAAGCTATTGAAAACATCAATGGCACCATAGCTGAAAACATTATAGGGCTTGATGCGTTCAATCAAACTCAGCTAGATAATACTCTTTTAGAACTTGATGGGACGAAAAATTATTCCAACCTAGGAGCAAATGCAACTTTAGGAATTTCTATGGCAACAGCGCGCGCTGCTGCTAATGCACTAGGCGTACCTTTATATCGTTACTTAGGTGGAGCAAATGCAAGTGTATTACCTGTACCAATGTGCAATATCATCAATGGCGGTGCGCACGCAAACAATAGTGTAGATTTTCAAGAATTTATGATTATGCCTTTTGGTTTTTCAAGCTTTAAAGAAGGATTGAGATCAGTTTGTGAAATTTATGCAGTATTAAAAAAAGAATTAGCTAATCTAGGTCACTCTACTGCTTTAGGCGATGAGGGTGGTTTTGCACCAAATTTAGCAAACAACACTGAACCACTTGATCTTTTAATGACTTGTATTAAAAAAGCAGGCTATGAAAATAAAATCAAACTAGCGCTAGATGTAGCAAGTAGTGAGCTTTACAAAGATGGTAAATACCATTTAGAAGGTAAAGTTTTCTCAAGTGAAGACTTAATCGCGCGTTATGAAGAATTATGCGCTAAATATCCTATTTTTAGCATTGAAGATGGTTTAGCTGAAGATGATTATGAAGGCTGGATTAAACTCACTCAAAAGCTTGGTAATAAAATTCAACTTGTGGGTGATGATTTATTTGTAACTAATGAAGATATTTTAAGAGAAGGTATTATGAAAAATATGGCAAATGCTGTATTGATTAAGCCTAATCAAATTGGAACAATCACTCAAACTATGAGAACAGTAAGATTAGCTCATAGAAATAATTACAGATGTATTATGAGCCATAGAAGCGGGGAAAGCGAAGATGCTTTTATAGCTGATTTTGCAGTAGCGCTTAATACAGGACAAATCAAAACAGGAGCTCTAGCAAGAGGCGAAAGAACTGCTAAATACAATCGCTTATTAGAAATTGAACTTGATAATGATGAGTACTTAGGAGATAAACTCTGAGCGATTTATTAAAAGAGTATGATGAGCATTCTAAAAAGAAAGAGGCTCGTCATCATCTAATAAAAACTATTGCATTATCATTTGTAGCTATTATTGTTGCTATGTATTTTGGTAATATGTTTTTTGGCAAATCCTCTTTAGATGTTTTATTATCGCTTAAAGAGGAGCAAAAAATTTTAGAGAAAAACATAATAACCTTAAAAGCTAAAAATGCCCAAGCTCAAAAAGAATACTTACAGCTTTTAAGACTTAAAGGAGAAAATTCGCATGAGAATTAAATTTTTTTTACTATTTTTATTATCCTGTGTATTTTTAAATGCAAAAGATAATCCTTTTGACAATAACTCAGAACAACAAAACACCGAATTTGTAAAACTTAGTCCTTTTCAAAGACAGGATTTTACTTTTAATTCTGATGCAAGAATTTTAAAAAATATTACCATTACCTACATTAACCTTGATGGCTCTGAAGAGCAAACTACTCTAGATATATACAAAAGTATCAATTGGCATGACACTTACTCATTTATAAAAGCCAAAAGTCCAAATGCCACACCTATACTTGATGTTTCTGTTACTGTGCCACAAGAACAAGGGGTAAAAAACACTAAAACAGAAGAAAACAATACCACTTTAAATATTGAAACACCAATTTTTAGTGGAAATATTTATAATTTTATTTCTATTAGCTTTTATAACAATAAGATTAATATCAAAACCGAAGATAGAATGCTAAGACATTTATCTATAGGAGATCCAACTAAAATCATTATAGATTTTGCTAAAAAGCAAAATTTCAATACAAAAACTTTACAAGTTAATACTGCTCATGTTAGAAAAGTTGTATTTGGATCACATAAAGGATATTATCGTTTGGTAATTTATCTTGATGGAAAATATAGTTATAAATACTCTCAAGGTGAAAATTTACATACCTTTAACTATCGCTAAGAGTTTTTAAAAACTCTTAAGCAAATCTGTGATCATAAATAATCATTTGAAATCTTTGAGCTATCATTTTAGCTCTTTCTATAATAATACTTCTTGGTTCATCTTCAAAAACTTCTTGCAAACTCTCATCAAACAGATTAAGCCAAACATCAAAAAATTCTCTTGGAAACGAAGGTAGTTCATGATGAGCTCTCAAAGGAGAACCGCTATAACTTGGATCACCTAAAAACATCCCTGCCCAAAAACTTGCTATTTTTTCTTTGTGTTTTTTCCAACTCTCATCATCTATACCAATTTTTTCATTAAAAATAGGCCCTAAATCCTTGTCTATTCTAACTTTTGCATAAAAAACATCCATAAGTTTTTTTATACCATCATGATTAATAGTATCAAATTTCATGTTTTTCCTTAAAAAATAATTTTGGCTTATTGTATTAAATTTAGAAATTAAAAATATAAACAAAAGTCAATTTTTAGTATAATCATAAAAACAAATTTAAAGAAAAAATATGACTTATACTATTTTACCACCCAATCAATTCTTGGATAATTATATTTTAAATATACAATTACACCAATTAGCAAATATTTCCAAAAATGCTTATAAATTTTGGAAAAATGTTCAGGCAGCACGCTATCAAGGCACAAGAGTGGTATTTTTACATAAAAAAAGTATTTTACAAAAGCACCAACATCTTATACAAAAATGTGAAAATCTAAGTGGCTTTGTATTAGCAAGTGCCTTTTGCTCATTTACTACTTTAGCTCCATCACATTTGGTAGAAAAAAACAATTCTCAAATTTATAAAATCTTAGATATAAAAGAAGTTTGTGGGGTTAAATTTGTAAATTTAAAGGCATTTTACGATTTTTTAAATTTAGATTATAATTATAATATTTATATCGAAAAATGCCATTTTTTCAGTCCTACTCCTTTGGAAAAACGCATTAAAATCACTGAGAGTATGTGCGTTGGGTATTACTAAGATATTTAAATATCAAAGCACAAGCAAGCGAAATTATAGCCATAGCAAACATATAAAATCCTAAAGAAAAACGAGCAATATTTTCTAAATTTCCCAAAGCAATAGTGTGTAAAAATAAAGCAAGTTGTGGAGTAAACCCACCAGCTATTGCATAAGCTATATTATAAGAAAAACTAAGCCCTGAAAATTTAATCTTAGCATCAAATACCTCACTCATCATCAAAGGACAAAAATTCATCACTCCGGTAAAAAAGCAAGCGCTTAAATAGTACACACTCACTAAATTAAAATCAGGTGTTTTAGTATAAAGAGCGTTAAAATAAAATAAACAAGTTAAGAAAAATCCTAGCGAAAAAATCATACAAGCTTTTACTATACCTATTTTATCAGCCAAAATTCCACTTAATATACAACCAATTACAAGCAAAACTATACCAAACATTTGTATGTAAGTTTGAAAGCTTGCATCAATATTTAACATTTTTGCCATAAAAGAAGGTATAGTTAAAATCATCACAACAATACAAGCCGTCAAAACCCAAGTTATCAACATAGAAAGTACAACGCCCAGCTTAGCTTTTTTAAATACTTCTTTTAGAGGGAATTTTTCTAAAGCCTTATCTTTTTTCATTTGTTCAAAAACAGGTGTTTCTTGTAAAAATTTACGCAAATAAGCAGAAATAATCCCAAAAATTCCTCCTAAGAAAAATGGAATTCTCCAGGCCCATTCATAAAGTTCTTCTTGTGTAAAAAACTTATTCATCATTAAAAATACAAAACTTCCAAGCAAAATTCCACCTACTACAGAAGCTGTTAAAAATCCAAGATAAGTGCGTTTTTGTCCATTTGGAGCATGCTCAAAAACAAAAACCCAAGCACCAGGTAATTCCCCACCTATAGCTATACCTTGACAAATCCTTACAAATATTAAAAATACTATACATAAATATCCTATGCTTTCATAAGTAGGTATAAAAGCAAGCATAAAAGTTGGCACAACCATCAGTAAAATACTAAGCATAAACATTTTTTTACGACCAAATTTATCGCCAAAATGTGCCATGATTATACCACCAAGTGGTCTAGCTAAATATCCTGCGGCAAAAATTCCATAAGTATTAAACATTTTCCAAAATGGACTTAAATCTTCAGGAAAAAAATTTTTAGAAATATAACTTGCAAAAAATACAAAAATGATAAAATCGTAAAATTCTAAAGTCCCTCCCAAAGAAGAAAGACTCAAAACTTTTATGTCTTTTTTAGTAAGATTTTTACCCACGATTAATCCATCTCATAAGTATCATCATCACTATAATCATCATCGTATTCATAATCATCATCATCATAATTATATGATCTTTGATTATTTGCATAAGTATCATCATCTGCTTCATCATACATTTCATCATCATAATTTTCAAATTCTTCATCATCATAAGCCATTGCAAATCCTTTAAAATTTTTTAGTAGTATTTTAATATAAAAATATACATTTTGGTATAATTTTTCAAACTTTACTTAAGGAAAAATATGAATTTAACGCATTTAGATGAAAAAAATCACCCCAAAATGGTAGATGTAAGTCAAAAAGATATTACCCAAAGAGAAGCTTGTGCAAGCGGTAAAATATACATGAGTAAAGAAGCATTTGAAGCTATCATTGAAAACAAAGCTAAAAAAGGGCCTGTTTTACAAACTGCCATCACAGCAGCCATCATGGGAGCTAAACAAACTTCAAATCTTATCCCAATGTGTCATCCTTTAATGATCTCAAAAGTACAAACCCATATAGAAGAAAACAAAGAAGAATGTTCTTTTCAACTCTTTGTAACCGTAAAATGCGAAGGAAAAACAGGGGTTGAAATGGAAAGCTTAACAGCTGTTAGTATTGGGCTTTTAACTATTTATGATATGGTTAAAGCTATTGATAAAAGTATGCAAATTACTGATATAGTTTTAGAAAGCAAAGAAGGAGGAAAAAGTGGTAAATATCTGCGATCTTAAAAAAGAACCTATTATAAACTACCCTACTTTTTGGGATTATAAAGTCGTTTTTGAAGCTGAAGTTGATGCTTTAGAAATTTTCACTCAAATACTCAATGAAAGAGAATTTAAATATAAAATCTCAAATACTAGCAAACAAGGAACATATAAAAGTTATCTTTTAAGTGTTTATGTCGATAGTAAAGATGATCGTTTAAATATTTTTAATCAATTAAAAAGTAAAGCGAAATTTGTATTATAAAAAAGGAAAAATATGAAAAATTTAGCCATAATTTTTGAAAATTCTCTCTTAGCTTGTGAAAAAAATGAAATTCCAAACTTAATTAGTGAGCTTGTTTTTAATCTAAGTTATAAAAAAATTAGTTTTGAAAATACTAGCAATGAAGAGCTTTTTGCTATCTTTTCTAAAGTATTAGAAAAACTTGGACTTATAAATGAAGAAAATATTTCCAAAATAATCCAAGGTATTATTAAAGCTAGAGTTGAAGAAGATAAAAAAGCATTTTTTGTTTATATTAACGAATATGGCAAATTAAAAGTAAAAATAGAAGAACAAAAAAACACCATTAAACATAAAATTTGCGATAACTTTTTTGATTTAGAAAAGACTTTAAAAGATTTAAATTTAAATGAATTTAATATAAGTATCAATGATGCAATGCTTTATGATATAGAAATACTAGGCCTTTTAAAAGAAACTGCCGAGAGTGCTTTTATCACAACTTTAGAAAAAGGTGAAAACATAGAACTTACATCTTGTGAAATCGCTAAAAACCTTGTATTTAATGCAATTTGTGAAGGAAGCTTTGAAAAAGAAAGAATTTTAAAAATATCCCAAGTAGTTTTAAATGCTGCTTTTGAACTTGCTAACGAATCAAAGGCTTTTGCTTATGATTTATGTATAGGAAGTATTTATGGGACACAAGAAGGAATTTCTTTAGCGATTGAAAAATTTAAATCAAGCTTTGCATATAGCGCTTTAGAACATGATTTAAAAAATAAAGAAAAAGAGCTTATAGACATAGAGCAAGAATTTATCCAAATGCTTAAAAAAATATCATTAGAATTTAATAATCCCGTAAAAGATATACTTAAAGATTTATTAGAAAATAAATTTGACACTTTATTTGCCAAATTTAAACGCTTAATACAAGAAAACAGAGAGCAAATTCTTATCAAAATTAATGAAATTAAACAAAATCCAAAAATTGATGATTTTAGCAAGCTAGCACAAAGCAAACTCAATATTTTAGCTAAAGAGTTAAATGAACTCGAAAAACTCGCAAGCCATAAATATAAAAATTTAGATAAAAACAATGCAAAAGAATTGGGAGTAAGATTGTGGGAAAAAGCAAAAAAATTAATTAAAAAAAATATTAATTGATAATTAATTTTTAAAAATTAAAATTACAAAAATAAAATACGGAGGAAATTATGTTTAACACTTTGAAAGTTAAATTGTCTTTAATGGCAAATTTTTTCACTGCACTAAGTTTGATTATTTTAGGTGTGTTAAGTTTTTACTTTACCAAAACATACCTTTATGATAATGAGCTAAAAAGGCAAAATGATATTTTACAAGTTGCTCGAACTTCTTTAGAAACATTTCGAAAGCACAATAGTGATTTAATTTTAAATTTGGAAAAAACAATTTTGGAATTTCCATATGAAAAATTAAATTCCGAACAAGCTTTGATAGATAATGTTGGCTCTATTTTAAAATCATATAGAAAAGCTTCTGGAGTTTTATCTGCTTTTATAGGTTTAGATAATGGAGAAAATCTTGTAAGTAATGATACTAGTGATAAAAATAATAAAAATATCGAAATTTATGGACAAAATATCAACTATGATGCTAGAACTAGACCATGGTATATTGGAGCCAAAGAAAATAAAGATATTTTCATCACTTCTCCTTATATTGATAAAGCAACAAATCAATATGTAATAACATATACTAAATCTATATATAAAAATGGTAATTTTGTAGGAATTATTGGGGTTGATATTCCAGTAAAAGAGCTTCAAGAAAATTTTGAAAATATGCCTGGTAATAGCTTTTTATTTGATGAAAATGGAAAGATATTTGTTGCTAAAAACAAACAGTTATTAGATCCATCGGTAGATCATGGACCGGTATTAAATGCACACAAACAAAATGGTGATTATTCTTTCTTTGAATATGGATTAAAAGGAAAAGAAAGGCTAGGTATATGTGCTAAAATATCTTCTTACCTTGTTTGTAGCACCGAAAGTGCTGATGTTATAAATGAACCTATTTTCAAAACAGCAACAATACAAACAATTGTTGTAAGTATCATGGTTGCCTTAAGTGTTATCA
>NZ_SMTT01000013.1 GCF_004357905.1 Campylobacter lari
TTTCACAAACACATGATAATGGTTTTTTATTACATAATTGCTATGAATATAAAGAAAGTTTTTTAAAACATGCAATTAATAATAATTATTTTTTCCAACAAGAAAATAATAGTTTCTTTTTTCTAAATAAAAAACTTTTGTTTTACTTCATTAATGAAATAAAACAATACAACTTAGAACCATCTTTTATAAGACTTATCGGAAATCAAGAAAAATATTTTGAAAAACATCAATTATTTCTAAAGCTTAATAATTTCAAGTGTTTTCAGGTGTTTAAACAAATGATACTAAAGAATGAAAATTTAATGCCTATTGAATTTGATTTCATAAAAAAACCAACTATTGGTGAAACTGCAGAATGTTATGACTTTTTAAATAATAATTTTAAATACGAATTTAATCTTTTTTATCAAAAAAATAATTTCAAAAAACACATTAATAATATTTTACACTATAAAGAAAATGGCAAAATATGTGGAGTATTGTTGTATTCCAATATTTTAAATAATGCTATCTTGGATTATATTGCAGTAAAACCAAGCCTCAAATACAAAAATGTAGCATTTGCTTTGTTAAACCGTTTCTTCCTAGAAAATACAAAAGCAAAATTTTACAAACTATATGTTGACATTAATAATACAAAAGCTATAAAGTTTTATAAAAAATCTAATTTCAAATTTAATAAAACAGAAATCAGATTCTATAGGAATTTCCATGAAATTTGAAAAAATTTACTTAGTAGGTGAAGGTAGAGTAGCTAAAGAGTGCTTAAAAATAGCACATAATTTTTTCAAACAAGAAGTGTTACTTATCACACTAAAAAATAAAAACGAATTGGATGTTTTCTTTGAGAAAATATCTAACTCTCTTATTTTAAGTGTGAATAATTTTTATATTTTTCAAAAAAAATGTGTTGAATCAAATTTCATCATTAACTATCATAATTCACTACTTCCAAAATACAAAGGAAGAAATGCACATATACGGGCTATATGGAACCAAGAAAATATAACAGGAATCACTTGGCATAAGGTTGATTGCACTATAGATACAGGAGATATCATCTTGCAAAAAGAGATAAAAATAAACAACTCATTAACAGCTATAAAACTACTCCAAATGCAGCAAAATTTAGCCATCAAATCTTTTGAGGAATGTTTAAAGAATATAAAAAATTCTTTTCCTCAGCCAAAAATTATTTCTGTGGTTAGGGGGGGGGATATTCACAAAATAAGTCAACTACCTAATAATGGTATTTTAGATATATCTTGGAACATCTTAACTATGGAAAGATTTTTAAGAGCAATGGATAATGGAAATCTTACTCCTAAAGCTAAAGTAAAAATAAACAATATGATATATGATATTTCATTTTATGAAATAAACCATCTTGAAATAATTTTATTTTTAAGCAATAATATAAAAATAACAATTCCAAAGGAATGAAATGCAACAAATTCAAATTTTTTTTAACAAAATAGACAGAAGTGATATAAATGAAACTATGCAAAATTTGCTTAGCGATGACATAATAGATAGTATTGACATTATGGCTTTGGTAGCTGAAATAGAAAAGCACTATAAAAAACCCCTAAAAGCAGAGTTTATTATAGCTGAAAATTTTGAAAGTTTTGAAAATATCAAAAAAATGATAGAGCAAGCAATGCAATGAATTTAAAAACTACTAATCATTCTATTAAAGCTATTAGTATTGTTCTACCTAAAAATCCACTCCACAAAGAAGATGAATTAAAGCTTTGCAATATAAATGAAAGAAAATATCAACTTTTACAAGAAAATTCAGGAATTTTTAATCATTTCGTAAGCGATGAGTCAACATACGCAAGTGATTTAGCAACACAAGCATTAGAGGAGCTTTTCTCAAAAGATATACTCAAAAAAGATGAAATTGATCTACTAGTTTTTACAAGCTTTACACCGGATTATTTAGCACCAGCTTGCACTAGTTTAATCCACAAAAATTTAAATTTAAGTAGCCATACTTTATGCTTAGATGTATTAGGCTTTTGCCCTGGATTTTTACAGAGTTTGCTTCAAGTGTTTTTGGCTTTAAATCAACCAAGTATAAAAAAAGCTGTTTTAATATGCGCCAGTGTAAAAAGTAAAGCGATTGACGCTCAAAAAGATAAAATTACCTTTTTAAATAATAGCGATAGTGCAAGTGCGATTTTAATAGAAAAAAATACCAATTCTAAAGAAAAAAGCTGTTTTTCTCAAAAAGTTTTTTCTACTCAATGTGTAGAAGAAACTTTACCCTATGGTGGACTTAGATTAGATAGTCTGAATATTTTGAAAGTCAACAACAATTTGACTTTTTCTTTTATTATGCAAAACTATCCAACATTTTTTCAAGAATTTTTTGAACATTTCAATCTAGAAAAAACTAATTTCGATGAATTTTTTATCCACTCTTCTGATAATTTTTCAAAACAAAAACTATATGAGAGACTAAATTTAAATTTTATCCAAGATAATATTCTTAAAAACTATGGAAACACTACTATAAATAAATTACCTCTAGAATTAGCTTCATATACTGGGGGGGGGATAAACAAATTTTCCTTGGAAGCTTTGGAACAGGTATCACCCTTAATGCATGTAGCCTAAAAATAAATTTTGATAAACTTCAAAGTTTTATCAAAGTCGTGTAATTTTAAGCTCAAATCGATCTTTAAAATCTTTAAAAGTAAATATCTTATCTTTGCAAGGATAAGATATGCTATTTTCTCTCATATTAAATGTTTTATTTTTTAGTTTTTCAAGCAATATGGGTAATTCTTTTTTAAATAAAGCCCTATCTGTCATTCTCAAACCATGCTCTAAGCTCTTTATATATCTACCATCTACATCATTCTCATCTTTAACAATATGCAAAGTTGTATCAAATCCAAGTTGTTTGCAAAATTCATAAAAATTACTCTTATGTTCCACTGGAGCTCCCTCATCTTTTGCGCTATGATAACTGATAAATATTGTATTTTGATTTTTTTCATTTTGCAAACTTAGATGCTTTGAGTTCAAAAGAACCCTTATCATATAATTATCATCACTTAAAAAATACGGAGAGCTTTCATCTCTAGTCCAGTATTTTTTTACAAAACATAATAAAATATAATTATCACCTCTAATAGCAAATTCACCGCACTCACTTTCTCTACCTAACAAATGAGGCAAATGAGGCAATGTCACTCCTGAATTATCTATCACTCCATCTACATACCAAGGAGCTATTTTAGCACACATTAGCGCTAAATAACCTCCGTATGATCCTCCTCCATAAATTTTAGGCAAAGATTTAAATTGAGGATAATTTTTCATTATATCTTTTAAAGCATTGATATGATCAATAGCTGCCATAATTCCATAATTTTGATATTCGTTATTTGGCAATACAAAATCACAAGAAAGATTTATCAAAAAATCTTTTTTCAGTCTTCCTTCATGTTTTATTTGTTTAGATCTTTCATCAAGTTTTCTTATACAATTTTTAAAATTGCTTTTTTCATGGTCATAAATTTCCATATCGCAAATTTTTGCTATTTCACAAAAACTTTCCCAATCTTTTTCATTTGGCATAAAAATCGGATTATATTTCTCATCTATAGAAGGCCTAGCACTAAAGCAATGATAAAAAACATTTACAACAATAATATTAAATTTTTTAGCAAGATATTCTCTATCAAAATCTAAAAAAGATATATTAGCATTTGCCCCAAATCCACCTATGATAAAAACAATAGCTTCCATTTGCTTACTATCATCATAAGTAATTCTATATTCTAATTTACTTTCTCTTTTTATATTTAATTCTACATCATCACAAGAGTCTATGAAATAAGTTTCATTTATGAGCATGTTAAGCCTTATATTTGCATTTTTTAAGTATTATTATAACTAAAAAATAAGGAGCTAGATGTGAATATTAACTTTGAAGATATTCAAAAAATGTTTAATGCAATCAACAGAAGTGATATAAATGAAAATAGTCGTAATTTAGTGGATGATGATATTATTGATAGTATTGATATGATGAAATTAATACTTGAAATCGAAAAATTTATAGGAAAAAATTTAGATGCTAAATATATCACTCCGGATAATTTTGAGGATTTTTCTACGATTAAAAATATGCTTGAGGAAGTTATATAATCTCAAGCACAAATTTATTACCTTTATCTTTAAAAGTAAAAACCTTATCCTTGCAAGGATAACTTATACTATCTTCTCTTAGGGTAAAATTTTTATCCTTAAATTTTTCAAGCATTTTTGGTAATTCCCTACCAAATAAAGCTTTAACTGTTATTCCACCTCCATGTGTGAGTTTTTTTATAAACTTACCATCAATATCTTTTTCATCTATCAAGTGAAAATTAACATCATAACCCAATGTCTTTAAAACTTGCATATATTGAGTTTTAAATTCACAAGAAGTCAATGGGTCAGCAGAACTATGATAACTTGCATAAAGTATATTTTTATTTTTTTGAGCTTGTAAAATCAAATGAGTTTGATTTAATAAAGTTCTTATTTCATAATTCTCATCTTTAAAGCAATATGGCGATTCTTTATTGGCATTCCAATAAGTTTTTAAAAAAATTCCAACCTGAAAATTTCTGGAATAATAAAGTGCATCAGGGTGATCTAAATCTTTTCCTATAATATAACCCAAAAGCAATATTGCTTCACCAGAATTATCTATAACTCCATCAACATACCAAGGAGCTATTTTAGATATCAATAAAGATAAATAACCTCCATAAGATGCTCCTCCATAAATTTTTGGTAATCTTCTAAAATCAGGAAAGTTTTTGCACAAATCTTTTAAGGTATTAACACAATCAATAGCAGCCATAATACCATAATTTTGATACTCATTATTAGCTGGTAACATAGTAGAAGTTATAAAAAACTTATAATCATTAGCTAAAACACCTTTTAATTTATAAGCATCAATGGTAGATTCTAATGAAACAAGATATTCTTCCATATTCCATGTATTAAGTCCATGCGTATTAAAATTCATCTTTTCTAGGGATTTTTTTAATTGATTTACATTATATTCATCATACGAAAATTGTGCACTATATCTTTTATCTTTTTCATTTATTCTACAGCTAAAACAATGATATAAAACACTTACAGCCACTACATCAAATTTTTTAGCTATAAATTGCCTGTCAAAATCAATGATTGATAAATCAACATTAGAACCATACGCTCCTATGATAAAAACGATAGCTTTCATTTGCTTGCTATCATCATAAGTAATTCTATATTCTAATTTACTTTCTCTTTTTATATTTAACTCTACATCATCACAAGAGTCTATAAAATAAGTTTCATTTTTAAGCATAATTTTTCTCTAATCATTAAAATACTTTGTAAAATGCTCTTGATATCGCATTTCTAAATTATCATATATATCTTGAATTTTGTCAATAAATTTTTCATTTCTATATGCTTGCATAGTCATAGAATTAATCTCTTGAAAAGCAAAAAAATCAAATTTTTCTTCATGTGTTAATTCTTCAAGATAAATTACTTTTCCATAATGATCATAAGTATACTGCTTAAGAGTTTCTTCTACTACTTCAAGCACCTTAAACACAAATATCATTATAGGTTCCTTTCTTAATACCTGTGTGCTTTGCTCAAATTCCTTTAAAAACTCATCATTTTTTCTATGGGTTATAGTACAATAATGCTTTTGAGCATCTTTATAAAAAATATCAAATAACGCACAAGGTTTAACCCCTAAAAAATTTCCATCATAATCAACCTGAGGATAATAAGGATAAAGCTTGCATATCAAAGGTCTAAGACTATGAGGATTACAAAGTCCATTTAAATCACATTTTGCAAAATAAGCATTGATTTTTTTTCCATTTTTTAAAGTAAAGGTATTGACTTTTCCATTTTCTAAATATGTATTACCGGCTTGCTTTAGCGAAAGATATTCAACTTCAAGCATAGGTAATATCACCGCACTAGATTTATTAAATTTAAAATATTGTGCATGAATATTATGACAGCATCCGCCATTGCATGTTTTATAGCATTGTGGCGCAAAAATAAATTCTTTATCTTGTAATGAGTTAAAAAAATTTTTCATTTCTTTCCTTTCTTGCATCTTTTAGTTTAATTTTTGCACATCAAGTAATATCTGCTCATTTTCCTCTTTAAAAGTATATATTAAATCATCACACTTATATGAGATTTCTTTTTTACAAGTTTTATCTTTTAAAGGTTCTTGTAAAATTTGTGGTAAGTGTTTTTTAATAAGTAATTTCATAGGTATACCCATACCGTGAGTTAGATTTTTAATAAACTTACCATCTATTTGTTTTTCATCTATAACTTTTATAAATTCAACATCAACCCCAAGTTCTTTTAAAATATTAACATATTCTTCTTTTTCTTCTAAAGGAACATATTCATCAAATTTAGAATGGTAAGCAATATATTTTGGATTTGGATATTTTGCTTGTATATTTAGATGATCTTTATTTAGTGTTTCTCTAATGAGTTTTCTAGCAGGTGAAAAATAATAAGGGGATTGTTTGTTTGTAGTCCATAGTGTTTTATCGGAAGCTGCAAATTTAACATTCTTAAATATATGCGTAATCCCTGCACTACAATATTTAATATAATCAACTTCTTTACCAAAACCTACAAAACGCCATAAGTTGTTATCAAGCGTCACATGAGAAGAATTATCAATCACAACATCAACAAGCCAAGGAGCTATTTTTGCACATAAATTTGCTAAATATCCTCCATGTGAGGATCCGGTTAAAATTACTTTCAAATTATTATTTTTCAAAATCTTTGTTTTTGTATAAAGCAAAGAGTTTAATACATCGATCGTTTGCATAATACCATAATTTTGATATTCATTTTTTGTTGGTTTAAATCCTAAACTCAAATATAATAAATAATTTTCATCTAACTCTTGAGTTTTTTTCAACCTTTCTATAAATTTATTTACCACATCTATAACACAATAAAATTCATCATAAGTTTTTAAAGATTGTACATCAATAGGTAAATTATTAATCCCCAATGCATCTAAACTAACTTTTAGTATCATTTTATCTATATCATCTATATAAAATTCCGCTCCTGTTTGAGGGCGATTTCCTATGCAATGATAATTTACATTTAAAACTGCTACATTATAATTTCTAGCACAATAATCACTTATATATAAATCATCTTTTATATCTCCACCAATACCATTTATAATACAAACAATAGCCTCTATTTCTTTACCATCATCATAAGTTAATTTAAATTCTAATTTACTTTCTCTTTTTATATTTAATTCTACATCATCACAAGAGTCTATGAAATAAGTTTGATTTATGAGCATGTTAAGCCTTTTAAAATAAAAATTCAATTATACTTACTTTTTTATAAATTTAAAGAGAAATCATGAAAAATCTTTGTATTATCCCTGCACGCGGTGGTTCTAAGCGTATTCCTAGAAAAAATATTATTGATTTTTTGGGAAAACCATTGATTGCTTATAGCATAGAAAGTGCTTTAAATTCGGGTATTTTTGATGATGTAATTATTTCAAGTGATGATTGTGAGATCATAGAAGTGGCTTTAAAGTATGGTGCTAAGACTCCTTTTGTGCGTAAAAAAGAACTAAGTGATGATTATGCAAGTTCAACCGCTGTAATCCAAGATGCCATCATCACTCTAGAAAAACAGGGTAAAATCTATGAAAATGTGTGTTGCTTATACGCAACTGCTCCACTTATAGATGAGTTTATCTTAAAAGAAGCTTTTGAACAATTTAGTCAAGAAGAATGTAAATTTTTATTTTCAGCTTGTGAATTTGAATACCCTATACAAAGAGGTTTTTACCTTGATGATCAAAATAAAGTTTACATGTTTGATGAGTCAAATTATGATAAACGCTCACAAGATCTTACTAAAGCTTACCATGATGGTGGTGCATTTTATTTTGGCAAAAAAGAAGCGTGGCTAGAAGAAGATTTTATGTTTAAATCTCATTCTAAAGCTTTTTTACTTCCAAGAAATAAAATTTGCGATATTGACACTTTTGAAGACTTAGAATTTGCTAAAATACTATATAGATTTCAACAATAGAAACTATAAATTCTATAGTTTCTTGATTTTTAATTTCTATTTTATATAATATAAGTTTTTTCTTTATTAAATTTAAAGTATAATAAAGTAATTTTAGTTATATAATGAGGAAATATTATGCTACAAAAAAACATCAAAAGCATAAAAACAAAATTAAGTGAAACTTTATCAGCTATTAAAAAATCAAAATACAAGATTATTCAAGGTAATGATAGCTTAGATATAAATTTTTTAAATGCTCAAGATAATACTCTAATTTATAAAAACCCTTTAGATGAATTAAATGCTATGTTAAAAATTTATAATGAAAAATATCGTCTATATCCTGTATTATATTTTTATGGATTTGGAAATGGAATTTTATATAAAGCTCTTTTGCAAAATCCCCATCATAAAATTATTATTGTTTTTGAAAAAGACTTAGAAATTATCCATAGTGCTTTTAGCGTTATGGATTTTAGCAAAGAGTTACAAGAAGCTAGATTGGTAATAGCTGATACCAATACTTTAAATACAATTGATTATGAGCTAATGTGCAAACAACAACCTATGCTGAATTTTGCAAGAACATATTTTTTAGAACTACATTCTGATTATTATGAAAGATATCATGATGATATATTAAAAGTCAATAATAATATGTCAGAATACCTTAAAAAAGCTATGTTTGCATATGGAAATTTGCCACTTGATGCACTTCAAGGTATAGAACAATTTACCTATAATCTTCCTAAAATGTTAACGCATCCAAATTATAAAGAGCTCTTGCAAAAAAGAAAAAACTTGAGTGATACAGCAATCATTGTTTCAACTGGACCAAGTCTTTCTAAACAGCTTCCATTGTTAAAGCAATACGCTAGCAAAGCAACTATTTTTTGTGCAGATAGTGCTTACCCTATCTTAGCTAAACATAATATCAAACCCGATTATGTTTTATCTTTAGAAAGAGTAACTTTAACAAGCGAATATTTTAATAATAATTTTGGTAATTTTGATAAAGATGTAACATTTGTTATAAAGTCATATACTCACCCTAATACAATGAAATATCTTGATAGTAATAATAGAAATTATTTATTAGTTTCCGTAACAGGAGCTATATTTATTAATTTTATGCAATTGCATTCTTATGGCTATCTTCCAACTGGATGGAGTGTAGCTAACATGGGGGCTAATTTAGCAGTAGCTCTTAACCATAAAAATCTTATTTTAATTGGACAAGATTTAGCCTATAGCGAAAGTGGAGTTTCACATTCAAATGATTACACTTATCTTACAGATAGCTATAAAACCAAAAAATATTATAAAAGAGATTATGGGAAATACGAATGTGAAGCTTATGGAGGAAAAGGAGTAGTACAAAGTTCTTTTGCTTGGACTTTATTCCGCCAAAATTTTGAAAGCGACATTGTCCGCTTCAATCAATGCGATGTTATTGTTTACAATTGTACCGAAGGTGGCGCTAGAATTGCAGGAGCCATAGAAAAGCCTTTTAAGCAAATATGTGAAAAATTATTAACAAAAGAATTAAAAAAACCTTTTGTAAAATTACTACCACCAAAACTTGAAAAGCAAAATGAATTAATGCTTAAAGCACATACTAAAATCAAAAAAAGCATTTCGCATTGCCAAAATTTAAATAAAACTTTCAAAGAACAACTAATAAATTTAAAACAATCATATCAAAATATCCAAACTCAAGAAGATCTAAATATTCTAATAAAATGCATAGATGAAATTAAATCAAGTATTGAAGATAAGAACAACATACAAGAATTATACGAAACTCTAAATCCACTACTCATGCAGTTTGAGTTCAATCTTGCTAAAATTTATGTTTTAAATCCTATAAACGAAGATGATGTGTATAATAAATCTCTATTATGGATAAAAGAACATATTGATTGGCTTGAGTTAATTATAGCCCATATTGATGCTCATGAGCAAACCTTGCATAAAAGCATACTTCCACTACAAGAAACCATTATACAAAGAGGATATGGACATAAAATCAAATGAAAGTTCTTTTTAGAAGTGATAGTTCTAGCACCATAGGACACGGACATATCAAAAGAGATCTTTTGTTGGCTAAGCAATATCATGATGTATCTTTTGCATGTTTAGCTTTAGAAGGTTCTTTGATAGATGAAATTCCTTATCCTGTATATGAGCTAACAAGTGCTAGTGTATATGAGCTAATCAATCTCATCAAAAAAGAAAATTTTGATCTTTTGATTATTGATCATTATGAAATTACTGCAGATGATGAAAAACTCATCAAGCTAGAAACAGGGGTTAAAATTCTAAGTTTTGATGATGAGATAAAAGAACATTTTTGTGACATTTTACTAAATGTCAATGCTTATGCTAAAGAAAGTGATTATGAGAATTTAGTGCCAAAATATTGTGAATTAAGATGTGGCTTTTCCTATGCTCTAATATGCGATGAATTTTACCAAGAAAGCAAGATAAAAAGAGAAAAAATTTATGATTATTTTATCTGTATAGGAGGAAGTGATCCAAAAAATATTTCCTTTGATATAGCAAACAAACTTAACAAAAACAAAACTATCATCATAGCTACCACAAAAGCAAATTCTCATCTAAACTCACTTCGAAAATTAAGCCAAAAAAACCCTAATATACAAATTCTCATTGACCAATCTAATCTTGCAAGATTGATGAATGAAAGCAAAAAACTCATCATTAGTGCAAGTTCATTGGTAAATGAAGCTTTAATTTTAAAAGCAAATTTTAAAGCCATAGCTTATGCTAAAAATCAAGAAAAACTTGCAACATGGCTTGCTAAAAAAGGCTATGAAGTGGAGAATTTTATATGATAATTTTAAAAGATTTTATCCATTTAACTCAAGAAGAAATTAAGCTTGTTTTAAAATGGCGTAATGATGAAAGCATTGCTAAATTTATGAAAACGCAAAATATTAGCCTAGAAGAACATTTAAACTTTTTATCTAGCTTAAAAACAAACGCAACTAAAAAATATTTTTTAGTATATGATGATGAAAATATCATAGGCGTGATTGATTTTATCAATATTACTAAACTTTCTTGTGAATTTGGGCTTTATGGCATAAAAAAAGGTGTAGGTGAGCTTTTAATGCAAGAAGTTAAAAACTATGCTTTCAATGTTTTAAAAGTTCAAACTTTAAACGCATGTGTTTTCAAAGAAAATACAAAAGCTTTGAATTTATATTTAAAACATGGTTTTAAGATTGTTAAGACAAAAAAAGAATTATTTTATCTTGATAATGACATAAAAACAAAAAAACACTTTTTTATCATAGGAGGAGGGAGTCTTCAAGCAGATTTTTTGTATGAAGTAAAAAAATACTTCATAACACATGTATTTGACTATGATAATAAATGTTTTTTAAAAAAAGAAGCTGATATATTTCATCTTATAAGCATTCATGAGAAAGAAAAAATTTTACAATTAGCTAAGCAATATAATATTGT
This sequence comes from Campylobacter lari, assembly GCF_004357905.1. Lineage (NCBI taxonomy): Bacteria > Pseudomonadati > Campylobacterota > Epsilonproteobacteria > Campylobacterales > Campylobacteraceae > Campylobacter > Campylobacter lari. The sequence goes on from NZ_SMTT01000013.1 coordinate 11,620, forward strand.
AGGTATAGGTACAACAGCTACAGAATTAGGAAATATAACATCTTGTTATGTAGGTGAACATTTAAATTTGGGACTAAATTCTTATGAAGTTGCTCTTAATACCACCGACAAATCAAGAATGAAGGATATTTTTAAAAAATATCACATTCCCACAGCTAGATATGAAAAAATATACAATATAAATGAGTTAAAAAATATAAAAATGAATTTTCCTTTAGTTGTAAAACCTAGTGATAGAAGTGCAGGTAGAGGTGTGGTGAAAGTATATGATATACAGCAACTTACAAAAGCATACTTAAATGCAAAAGAAATTTCTTACAATAAAATCGTTTTAGTCGAAGAAGTGATAGAAGGTTTGCAATATAGCGTAGAAACAATTACTTCAAATGGAAAACATCAAATTCTAGCTATCACAGAAGAATATCTACGAGATGATGAAAATAAAGATGATTTTTTAGAAACTCAACATCTTGTTCCCGCTAGACTTTCAAAAGAGAATGAAAAAATTATAAAAAAAATTATATTAAAAACTTTAAAAGCTTTTGGAATTAAATATGGTGCATGCCATATTGAGCTAAAAATAAACAATAATAATGTAAAAATAATTGAAATTGCTAGTCGAGCTGGCGGTTGGAGAAATGTATTAATTGAACACTCCATAGGATTAAACTATAATACCTTAATATTGCAAAGTATATTAAAAAAGAAATTGCAAAATTACAAAATAGATGAGCAACATTATTGTTTAGTAAAAATGATTTTCACTAAACAAGATTTTGAATTTTACCAATTTTTAAAGAAAAATAAACCAAATATGATTGTAAAAGATCATGTCCTTATAAACAAATCAACAGAATTTAACTACTCCTCATCATTATTAGACTCTAAGGGATATTATTATATAAAAATTCCAAAAAATGAAAATCCAGATAAATACATAAATGCTATTTTTTAGCTACAATTCTAATAAAAAAATCATCTTTTTCTTTAAATGGAGCATAGCCTTTATCTTCATTAGCAAACAATATACTAAAACCTATATTTTCTAGTTTTAACCTTAAATCATCTAAATCTAAAAATCTTCTAAAATGGCCATCATATATAAAACCATCAAAGCTAACTTTTCCTAAACCATATAAAGAATTTTTAACACCCCTTGCCTCAATACAAAACAATCCATCTTTTCTTAAAGTTTCATATACCAAAGGAAGTAAATTTTTTTCTTGCTCTCCATTAATACTATGCAATGTAAACCTTGAATATACAATATCATATTTTTTAATACTCTTAAAATTTGTAAAATCATGATATAAAAATTGTAAATTGTTTTTTACATAATGTGATTTTAAATAATTTATTTCTTCTAAACATATATCTAAAGCTGTAGTTTCAATACCATTATTAGCAAAAAAAAGCGCATCTCGTCCATTACCACACCCAAGCTCTAAAAGATTTTTTTTGCCCATAAAATATTTTTTTAAACAAAATCTAGCAAACAAAGACGGTTCAAAAGGAATCTGATTATTTCTATAAAAATCTGACCAATATTTTCTTTCTCTATCTATCTTTAAATTTAAATATAACTCATAAAGCCTATAAACCAAATCGACAATATAAATTATACTTAGAAAAAAACAAATAAATGGAAAAATATTAAAAACCAACCCTAAGCTTATGAAAATAGCTAATAAACTAGCATCAATTCCTAATATAAACCCCATATCCATAAGTTTCTTTTTTAAACCAAAACGCTGCAAATTCTCTATTTTTTTTAATTTTTTAACTATATATTGAGATGTAATTAATGCATGCAAATTAAGACTCAACACAACCAAAAAACATTCAAAAAAGGTTATCAAAGATGAAAAATATGCAATTAAAAAAATTCCATTAAAAGCTATATTATCCACTAATTCATCAAGTAATTTGCCACTTCTAGACTGAATATTTTTATATCTCGCAAGCATTCCATCACAGTGATCTAAAAAAGAATATAATAAATATAAAATTCCAGCTAAAAACAAATTATACTTAAAAAAAATAACACAAAATGAGGATACAACTACTATCAAAGAAGCGATAGTAATTTGATTTGGTGTGATATTTGTTTTAGATAAAGGAAATAAAATAAATTTTTGTATAATCAAAACTCGTATTAAATATTCTGTAGGATAATATGACTTTTCAAGTCTTTGATCTTTTTTCAATTTTTCATTTATATCAATCTTTTTCATAACAACTCATCAATTATTTTCTCTAATTTTTCATATTTTTTATATAATTTCATGCTATATTGCATATTTAGTCTATTATTATAATTACTTTTTTCTAAAAAAATAGCAATATCTTTTATATTTTTAGCATAATATAGTATATTTTTATCACTTCCATATTGGGCTAATCTTTTCTGATCTTCACTTAAAACTATACCAATTATAGGTATTTTTAAAAATAAAAATTCATAAACAGTTTGTCCGCAAGCGCAAATTCCTATATCGTTTTTAACCATTAAATCAGACATTACTGGATTTTGAAAAAACACAATATTTTTATGTCTAATTTTTATTAGTTCATCTTTAAACTTAAAAGCTCCTCCTATAACAACATTTAAAGTAATATTGTTTTTTTCTATAAAAGGTAAAATAATACTAATAATTTTATAAGTTAAATTTTTATCATCACTTCCACCTAAAGTTAATAAAATATTCTTTATTTCAGGACGAATTTTAATAGGTGTTTTTTTATAAAATTCGTCTCTTAAAAATTGATAATCAAATAATAATTTTGTTGCAATGTTTGTATTATACTGTAACTCCTTTGCATAGGGATTAGGATTGATTAAAATATCAACATCATAGTATTTTAATACACACTCATCATCTATGCATATAATCTTCTCAAAATATTTTTTACTATAAGTAAAAAAATCATCATTTATCATACAATCATCGCATAATAAATAATTAGAATTAATATCAATAATATCTTCAGATTTGTCAATTAAAACTAATTCAAAACAAGAATCCTTGATCAATCTATGGCCTGAAATAAAATTATTTTTATTTAAACTAACAAAAACTATATTAAAGATTTCTTTTAATTTAGAAGCCAAAAGTAAAGTTCTCATAATATG
>NZ_SMTT01000014.1 GCF_004357905.1 Campylobacter lari
AATTTAATAAAACTTTAAGCTTTTACTGCTATAATTTCATTTCCTTTTCAAATAAAAGGGACTTAAAAAACTTAAGATTTTTATCTTAATTTTTTATATTTGTTCTTTAAATTATTAATATTGTTAATCAAATCTTATAGTCAATCTTTGAAATCTAAATAAGTGATCGATTGAGCCAGAGATTTACCTTAATTAATGTAAATCTATCAATTAATAATTAAAGATTATTTTATTAATCTTTAAAATACTTTTTCTTTGAAGAAAAAGATTAAACTATCTGTATTTTTTATGGAGAGTTTGATCCTGGCTCAGAGTGAACGCTGGCGGCGTGCCTAATACATGCAAGTCGAACGATGAAGCTTTTAGCTTGCTAGAAGTGGATTAGTGGCGCACGGGTGAGTAAGGTATAGTTAATCTGCCCTACACAAGAGGACAACAGTTGGAAACGACTGCTAATACTCTATACTCCTGCTTAACACAAGTTGAGTAGGGAAAGTTTTTCGGTGTAGGATGAGACTATATAGTATCAGCTAGTTGGTGAGGTAATGGCTCACCAAGGCTATGACGCTTAACTGGTCTGAGAGGATGATCAGTCACACTGGAACTGAGACACGGTCCAGACTCCTACGGGAGGCAGCAGTAGGGAATATTGCGCAATGGGGGAAACCCTGACGCAGCAACGCCGCGTGGAGGATGACACTTTTCGGAGCGTAAACTCCTTTTCTTAGGGAAGAATTCTGACGGTACCTAAGGAATAAGCACCGGCTAACTCCGTGCCAGCAGCCGCGGTAATACGGAGGGTGCAAGCGTTACTCGGAATCACTGGGCGTAAAGGGCGCGTAGGCGGATTATCAAGTCTCTTGTGAAATCCAACGGCTTAACCGTTGAACTGCTTGGGAAACTGGTAGTCTAGAGTGAGGGAGAGGCAGATGGAATTGGTGGTGTAGGGGTAAAATCCGTAGATATCACCAAGAATACCCATTGCGAAGGCGATCTGCTGGAACTTAACTGACGCTAAGGCGCGAAAGCGTGGGGAGCAAACAGGATTAGATACCCTGGTAGTCCACGCCCTAAACGATGTACACTAGTTGTTGGGGTGCTAGTCATCTCAGTAATGCAGCTAACGCATTAAGTGTACCGCCTGGGGAGTACGGTCGCAAGATTAAAACTCAAAGGAATAGACGGGGACCCGCACAAGCGGTGGAGCATGTGGTTTAATTCGAAGATACGCGAAGAACCTTACCTGGGCTTGATATCCTAAGAACCTCTTAGAGATAAGAGGGTGCTAGCTTGCTAGAACTTAGAGACAGGTGCTGCACGGCTGTCGTCAGCTCGTGTCGTGAGATGTTGGGTTAAGTCCCGCAACGAGCGCAACCCACGTATTTAGTTGCTAACGGTTCGGCCGAGCACTCTAAATAGACTGCCTTCGTAAGGAGGAGGAAGGTGTGGACGACGTCAAGTCATCATGGCCCTTATGCCCAGGGCGACACACGTGCTACAATGGCATATACAATGAGACGCAATACCGCGAGGTGGAGCAAATCTATAAAATATGTCCCAGTTCGGATTGTTCTCTGCAACTCGAGAGCATGAAGCCGGAATCGCTAGTAATCGTAGATCAGCCATGCTACGGTGAATACGTTCCCGGGTCTTGTACTCACCGCCCGTCACACCATGGGAGTTGATTTCACTCGAAGCCGGAATACTAAACTAGTTACCGTCCACAGTGGAATCAGCGACTGGGGTGAAGTCGTAACAAGGTAACCGTAGGAGAACCTGCGGTTGGATCACCTCCTTTCTAGAGTACAAACTGATAAGTCTCACAACTATCAGTTCATATATAGACTCAATCATCCTTGTTTAGATTTCAAAGATTGATGAAAAGCTAATTTTGGGGAATTAGCTCAGCTGGGAGAGCGCCTGCTTTGCACGCAGGAGGTCAGCGGTTCGATCCCGCTATTCTCCACCATTTATTAAGGGCCTATAGCTCAGCTGGTTAGAGTGCACCCCTGATAAGGGTGAGGTCACAAGTTCAAGTCTTGTTAGGCCCACCATAAAAAAAGATTTGTTTATCAATCATATAATTAAAGTTTTAAAACTTAAAGCAAGTATATAGCTAATAATAAAGCAATAAGTAAAGTAAAATACTTTATTGCTTATGTTTTTAAATTATTTAAACTCTTTATATATACTTCCTTTAGGTTTTAAGACCTAAGCTAAATAAATAATAGAATATTTTATATATTAGATTAATTATTTAATGTTATTTGAATTATCATTGTTAAGAGTCACAAGCAAGTTTTAATAAAAACAATTTTACAGGACTTGTTAAAGGATAAAACCTAACTATCTTTTCTTTAGCTTTTAGTTAAAGACAAGTTTTAAACTCGCAACTTAGTTAGACTAATATTTTTTAGTTTTATTAAGTGTTTAAATGCTTTCCGTCTTAAGATAGTAAAGTCTTATCATAAAAACTTTAACAAGGAAGTGATGCGTTTTAGAATGAATTTAAAAGGTAAGCTATTAAGAGCGAATGGTGGATGCCTTGGCTGGTAAAGGCGATGAAGGACGTACTAGACTGCGATAAGCTACGGGGAGCTGTCAAGAAGCTTTGATCCGTAGATTTCCGAATGGGGCAACCCAGTATATAGAGATATATACTACCATAATGGAGCGAACGTAGGGAATTGAAACATCTTAGTACCTACAGGAAAAGAAATCAATAGAGATTGCGTCAGTAGCGGCGAGCGAAAGCGCAAGAGGGCAAACCCAGTGCTTGCACTGGGGGTTGTAGGACTGCAATGTGCAATAGGTAAGGTTAGTAGAACACTCTGGAAAGTGTAGCCATAGAGGGTGATAGTCCCGTATACGAAAACCAAACCTTAGCTAGCAGTATCCTGAGTAGGGCGGGACACGAGGAATCCTGTCTGAAGCTGGGTCGACCACGATCCAACCCTAAATACTACTACCAGACCGATAGTGCACAAGTACCGTGAGGGAAAGGTGAAAAGAACTGAGGTGATCAGAGTGAAATAGAACCTGAAACCATTTGCTTACAATCATTCAGAGCACTATGTAGCAATACAGTGTGATGGACTGCCTTTTGCATAATGAGCCTGCGAGTTGTGGTGTCTGGCAAGGTTAAGCACACGCGAAGCCGTAGCGAAAGCGAGTCTGAATAGGGCGCTTAAGTCAGATGCTGCAGACCCGAAACGAAGTGATCTATCCATGAGCAAGTTGAAGCTAGTGTAAGAACTAGTGGAGGACTGAACCGATAGGCGTTGAAAAGCCCCCGGATGACTTGTGGATAGGGGTGAAAGGCCAATCAAACTTCGTGATAGCTGGTTCTCTCCGAAATATATTTAGGTATAGCGTTGTGTCGTAGTATAAGGGGGTAGAGCACTGAATGGGCTAGGGCATACACCAATGTACCAAACCCTATCAAACTCCGAATACCTTATATGTAATCACAGCAGTCAGGCGGCGAGTGATAAAATCCGTCGTCAAGAGGGAAACAACCCAGACTACCAGCTAAGGTCCCTAAATCTTACTTAAGTGGAAAACGATGTGAAGTTACTTAAACAACCAGGAGGTTGGCTTAGAAGCAGCCATCCTTTAAAGAAAGCGTAATAGCTCACTGGTCTAGTGATTTTGCGCGGAAAATATAACGGGGCTAAAGTAAGTACCGAAGCTGTAGACTTGATTTTATCAAGTGGTAGGAGAGCGTTCTATTTGCGCCGAAGGTATACCGGTAAGGAGTGCTGGAGCGAATAGAAGTGAGCATGCAGGCATGAGTAGCGATAATTAATGTGAGAATCATTAACGCCGTAAACCCAAGGTTTCCTACGCGATGCTCGTCATCGTAGGGTTAGTCGGGTCCTAAGTCGAGTCCGAAAGGGGTAGACGATGGCAAATTGGTTAATATTCCAATACCAACATTAGTGTGCGATGGAAGGACGCTTAGGGCTAAGCAAGCTAGCGGATGGAAGTGCTAGTCTAAGGTCGTAGGAGGTTATATAGGCAAATCCGTATAACATACTCCGAGAACTGAAAGGCTCTTCAAAGTCTTCGGACAGCGAGGAGAATTGCTGATGCCGTCGAGCCAAGAAAAGTTTCTAAGTTTAGCTAATGTTGCCCGTACCGTAAACCGACACAGGTGGGTGGGATGAGTATTCTAAGGCGCGTGGAAGAACTCTCTTTAAGGAACTCTGCAAAATAGCACCGTATCTTCGGTATAAGGTGTGGTTCGCTTCGTATTAGGATTTACTCCGAAAGCGAAGAAACTTACAACAAAGAGTCCCTCCCGACTGTTTACCAAAAACACAGCACTCTGCTAACTCGTAAGAGGATGTATAGGGTGTGACGCCTGCCCGGTGCTCGAAGGTTAATTGATGGGGTTAGCATTAGCGAAGCTCTTGATCGAAGCCCGAGTAAACGGCGGCCGTAACTATAACGGTCCTAAGGTAGCGAAATTCCTTGTCGGTTAAATACCGACCTGCATGAATGGCGTAACGAGATGGGAGCTGTCTCAAAGAGGGATCCAGTGAAATTGTAGTGGAGGTGAAAATTCCTCCTACCCGCGGCAAGACGGAAAGACCCCGTGGACCTTTACTACAGCTTGACACTGCTATTTGGATAAGAATGTGCAGGATAGGTGGGAGGCTTTGAGTATATGACGCCAGTTGTATATGAGCCGTTGTTGAGATACCACTCTTTCTTATTTGGGTAGCTAACCAGCTTGAGTTATCCTCAAGTGGGACAATGTCTGGTGGGTAGTTTGACTGGGGCGGTCGCCTCCCAAATAATAACGGAGGCTTACAAAGGTTGGCTCAGAACGGTTGGAAATCGTTCGTAGAGTATAAAGGTATAAGCCAGCTTAACTGCAAGACATACAAGTCAAGCAGAGACGAAAGTCGGTCTTAGTGATCCGGTGGTTCTGTGTGGAAGGGCCATCGCTCAAAGGATAAAAGGTACCCCGGGGATAACAGGCTGATCTCCCCCAAGAGCTCACATCGACGGGGAGGTTTGGCACCTCGATGTCGGCTCATCGCATCCTGGGGCTGGAGCAGGTCCCAAGGGTATGGCTGTTCGCCATTTAAAGCGGTACGCGAGCTGGGTTCAGAACGTCGTGAGACAGTTCGGTCCCTATCTGCCGTGGGCGTAAGAAGATTGAAGAGATTTGACCCTAGTACGAGAGGACCGGGTTGAACAAACCACTGGTGTAGCTGTTGTTCTGCCAAGAGCATCGCAGCGTAGCTAAGTTTGGAACGGATAAACGCTGAAAGCATCTAAGCGTGAAGCCAACTCTAAGATGAATCTTCTCTAAGCTCTCTAGAAGACTACTAGTTTGATAGGCTGGGTGTGTAATGGATGAAAGTCCTTTAGCTGACCAGTACTAATAGAGCGTTTGGCTTATCTTATTTAAGCATCACTTCCTTGTTAAGGTTTTTAATAAAGCTTTGAGTGTTTTTATATGAAATATTTATATAAAAATTACATTCTTAAGTTTATAAAATCTTATAAGTAAAGTTTATATTAGAACTTGCTCTTAACATTGTTTTTTAAGTATTCTAAAATGAAACAATAAAGTATTTAGTTCAATAAAACATCTAAATATAAGAATAAGATGAAAGTTAAAATAAAAATGATTTTTATGTCTAAATCTTATTGATTGTTTTTATTATGCTATATTAAATAGAATATTTAAATAACAATGTCCGTGATTATACAGATGTGGAGACGCCTTGCTCCATCCCGAACCAAGAAGCTAAGCACATCGTGGGTGATGATACTACGCCTTACTGGCAGGGGGAAAGTAGCTCATTGCGGACTTGTTAATTCTTATTATTCTTACTTTATATATAATCCTATATTTATTTTTATTGTTAATTATTTTAATTATTTTAATTATTTTAA
>NZ_SMTT01000015.1 GCF_004357905.1 Campylobacter lari
TGACAATTTTGGATGAATAATTAAATCATGAATCATTTCTTGCTTATATATTTGCATCTTTTTAATTCTATTTTTACATATATGCTCTAATTGTTCTAATTTTTTGTATAAAATAAAATTATATTGTTCTACTTTGTAAAATTTTGTATATTTTAACAATAACTCTTGAAATTTAGTAAAATAATTATCATTTGATTTGTCTAGATTATAAAATTCTTTGCGATATTCTTGTAAATTATAATCTAAATCATCAAGAATAGGACTAGCAAGAGTATTATTAATACATCTTAACTTACTTAAGTCATTCATGCTTAATATAGCTCCACCCATAAAATCATTATCTAAAAATTTTGTATGTCCAAAACTAAATATAGATAAATCACAAAGTGGATTAACTTTATATGTTTGAGCACAATCTTCAATAATAAATATATCATGAAATTTGCAAAAATTGATAATATCATTGCTGCATATATGTCCATAAACATGAGCTAACAATAATGCATCAAAATTATTAGTTTTATAAATTTGTTTTATACTATCCAAATCCATTACATAATCATCTAAACTAATATCACAAAATTCATAGTCTAATCCTGCTCTAATAGCTGCTATAACTACCTGAGGACATATAATATTTGGAATTAAAATTTTTGTCCTGCCTAACGATTTTATATATAAAAAACTAATATATAAAGCACTAGTTCCAGAATGAGTATATAGGCAATGATGTACATTAAATTTATAAGCAATTTTTGATTCTAATTCTTGAAATTGATTTACAATCATAAGGCAATCCTCACGGGGATATCATTTTTTAAAAGCTCATTTTTAACATCATTTGGAGTATATTGACTAAAATGAAATATATAAGCACCAGCTAATGCATTCGCACCAAGTTGTATAGCTTTTACGCCATCTTGAGGCTTAGAAAGTCCTCCATTGATAATGAGTGGAATTTTTAATTTACCTTTGAAATACTCTAGTAATTCCCAATCATACCCCAAAGAACTTCCTTCTTTATCAACACTTGTTAAAAGTATCTCCCCTGCTCCTAAAGATTCGTATTGTAATGCAAGTTCTAGCGGATCAATATCTAAAATTTCATTATTAAAAACTTTAAATTTATTTTTGTCTTTTTTTACATCAATCGAGCATACTACACAAGAGCTTCCAAAAGTATTTGCCACCTTTTTAATAAAATCTAGATTTTGCAAAGCCATAGAATTAATACTAATTTTATCAGCACCTATATCTAACACTTTTCTAATATCTTCTAAAGTTCTAATCCCACCTCCAATAGTTAAAGGCATAAAGCATTCATTAGCTATATCTTCTAAGCTTTCAAAATCTATAACACCATTTTTATTGATATCCAAAACTATAAGCTCATCAACATTTCTAGCATTATATATCCTAGCTGTGCTTATTACATGCCCTATAGTTCTAAAAGAAGAAAAATTGATACTTTTTACAAGCTGATGATCTTTTAATAACACGCAAGGTATAATTCTTGTTTTAAGCATACTAGGCCTTTAAATTTGCAAAATTTTCCAAAAGTTTCAAACCTACATTTTGGCTTTTTTCAGGGTGAAATTGCACAGCAAAAATATTATCTTTTTCAAAACTTGCACAAAAAGGTTTTTCATACTCACAAAAAGAAGTTTCCACACTTTCTAAACACTCTACATAATAAGAATGCACAAAATAAAAATCACTTTTTTCTAAAATTCCATCAAATAGCTTGCTTTTTTTATCACTAAATTGTAAATCATCCCAACCACTATGCAATAATTTTTCTTTACTTAAATCAAATTTCAAAACCTTTGCTTTTATAAAATCAAGCCCTTCGCACTCTCCGCCCTCATATCCCTTACTAGCAAAAAGTTGCATACCAAGACAAATCCCCAAAATAGGCTTTTTATCTTTTAAAACACATTCTTTTAAAAGCTCATCTAGTGCAAGTTTTTTTAAATTTTCCATACCTTGTTTAAAAGATCCAACGCCTGGTAAAACTAATTTAGAGGCATTTTTTATATCTTCTTTTTTAGAACTTATAATCACTTCTTGATTAAGTTTTTCAAAAGCTTTCAAAACAGATTTAAAATTTCCAAGATGATAATCAACAATACAAATCATTTCAAAACAAACTCATCTTTTTTTATCAATGATCCATCACTATCTCTTAAGAATTTACCATTTTCATCGCGTTTAAATATCTTTTTATTAGTATAAGAATCGACAATTTTTTCAAATTCTTTTTCACTAAAACCACTAAATTCCAAATACTTCTTAATAGCCTTTTTAGGTGGCTTTCCATCATATTTATTTACAAGTCTCACGCCCTCTTCACGGCTAATATAGCCAAGTCTTATATCCAAGCACGCATTATCCGTAGCTCTTCCAAAACCATATTTGCAGTATTTTAAATAATCATGCACATGATTTGAATAACAATCTAAATTTTCAAAATTCTCATAAGTAGTTTCAACTGGTTTTGTACTAGTTTTAAAGCCATTTTCTTTAGATATTTTTAAATTATACTTATAATCCCATTTAAAATAATATCCCAAAAATAACCCTGTAACTCCTACTCTTTGAAGCTCTTCATCACTTGGATAAGTATAAAAATATAAATCCTTTTCTCTAATACCATCAACACCAATCATATCAGAAATTCTATTACCCAAAAGTCCGCCAAATTCTTCAAGCCACTCTCTACCTAAAGTGTTTTTTTCTTTAGAGCTAGCTGGCCCACCATACTCAATCTGCGGACTTTCCCCCCAAATAATCAAAGGAATACCAAAAGCAACAGCTACTTTTGGAACACATGTAAAAATCCCCAAATGGTTTTGCCATTCATTATCACCCGTTCTTATAAAAGCTTCGCGGGCCAATTTTTTATACACCAAAGGATTTCTTTTGATATGGATTAAATCAACACCAAGATTGTTTAAATTTTTTAAATTTTTTTTACCTATTTTAGTAGGAATACTTGGTTCAAAACAAACACACAAAGGATTAAGTCCAAGTTCAAGACATTTTAAAACTTGAAAGGTAGAATCCTTACCACCACTTACTCCTATCACACAATCATACACAGGATGTTTTTTATATTTTTTCACGAGTTCTAGAAATTCTTTTTCACGCTCTTGCCAATTTATCTCATGATTTTTAGCTTCTTGCGAGCAACACGCATCACAAATTCCCTCATCATTAAAATGCAAATCAGGTTTAGTATCTGGCATAACGCATTTTTTACAAAATTTCATATTAACTCCAAAAAATCTTTATAGTCATCATAAATCGACTATGATTATATTTTCTAAAGATAAATAAATTTTATTTTGTTACAATATTTTTTATTTAAAGGTTTATAAATTATGGATTTAACTTTACTTCCTTATATGATTATAGGAATTTTTTCAGGTATGGCTTCAGGGGTTTTTGGCATAGGTGGTGGTATGATTATCGTTCCTTTCATGCTTACTTTAGGACTTAGCTCTCATCATGCTGTTGCAATTTCTGTTGTACAAATGATTTTTGCTTCTATTTTTGGCTCCTATTTAAACTATAAAAAGAAAAATTTAATCTTAAAAGATGGACTTATCATAGGCTTTGGAGGCTTTTTAGGTGCGATGTTTAGCGGGCTTTTACTCTCATATTTTTCAGATATAACCTTAACAAGTATTTTTCTATGCGTGAGTATTGTATTCTTTTTAAAATTTGCTTTTAATCAAAAAAGCACCATTGGAAACATTAACCACTCTAATATCTTAAAAAATTCTATTTTGCTAATTTGTGGCGTATTTACAGGAATTTTTGCTATATCTTTAGGAATTGGTGGTGGGCTTTTAATTACCCCTATTTTAGCTTATTTTTTAGGCTATGATACTAAAAAAGTAGTGCCACTTAGTTTATTTTTTGTAATATTTGCTTCAATTTCAGGAATTAGTTCTTTTGTGTATAATGATATCATTGATAAAGAAGTGTTACAAAATGGAAGCTTAGTAGGATTTAGCTCTATGCTAGGAGTTTATCTTGGTATAAAAATCATGGAAAAAATCAATCTTAAATCCCACCGCATAGCACTTTTAGGTATTTACACCCTTTCTATAACTATGACCATTATAAGCTTGATTAAAAAGCTAAATTTATTTTAATCTATCGGCAAATTTTTGTCTATTGGAAGTATAAACAAAGCTTAAAACCTCTGCCACTGCTTTAAAAAGCTCTGGTGGAATAAGATCATTTACCTCGCAAGCTTTATAAAGTTCTCTAGCTAAAGGAGGATTTTCATAAATCATAACATTGTATTCATATGCCATATCTTTAATACGCAAAGCTAAAAAATCCACCCCCTTAGCTAAAACTTTTGGTGCAGCTTCTTTGGAACTATCATAACGCAAAGCAACCGCATAGTGGGTAGGGTTAGTAATCACAACATCAGCACTAGCAACATCTTGCACCATTCTACGCCTTGCTGCTTCCATTTGCAAACGACGAATTCTTCCTTTTACCAAAGGATCTCCCTCGCTTTGTTTAAATTCATCTTTAACCTCTTGCTTACTCATGCGTAAGTTTTTAAAGTATTGATACCTTACCAAAAGTACATCTAAAAGCCCTATAATCAAAAAAGCTATAATAACAATAGCTGCAAGTATAATAGCTTTATCCCTAAGCCATAAAAGTTGTGGATAAATCGTATAAAGTTCTACTCTAGGAAGTTCTTTCATAAATTGCAATAAAAAAACAAAAGCTATACCAAATACAACACCGACTTTAAGTATAATTTTCAAAGCTTCAATAATCTTTTTTAAAGAAAAAAGATTTTTAAGCCCGTTAATAGGATTAATTTTATTAAAATTTGGAGTAATGGGCTTAGTAGTAAAAATAAAACCAAACTGCATTAGATTTCCAAGCACACCCGCTACCATAATTACTAAAGTAATAGGCAATACCATAATAAACATCTCTATCATAGTTTTTATAATGATTTTTTGTAAAATCTTTAAATCAATTTCAATACCTATAAAACTTTGATAAAAACGATATAAACCGCTAATTCTCTCACCTATAAAAGGCATCATAAACAACACCACAACCACAGCTATAATAAGTACAGCCACAGCAGATGCATCTTGACTTTTTGGGACATTTCCTTCTTGTCGCGCATCTTCTATTTTCTTGGATGTGGGTTCTTCTGTTTTCTCTTGATCATCAGCAGCCATAAAAAACCTTTAAAAAATTTAAAGCAAGATTATAGCATTTTATCAAGTATCTGCTAATAAAATCTTATATCACTCAAACTAAACCCATTAA
>NZ_SMTT01000016.1 GCF_004357905.1 Campylobacter lari
AAATAATACACAAAAAGGAGCCAACATGAAAAAATTATCAAATCACATCATACTCTCAGGCATAACAGTATCAATGTTATTTTCTCCGCTAATGGCTTTACCTAGTGGAGGTAAATTTACTCACGGGACTAGTGGAACTATAAACAAACCAAATGACAATACCTTAAATATTAATGGACATGGAACAAACTCAGTCATACAATGGGGTGGTGGCTTTAGTATAGGCAAAGGTGAAAGTGTAAATTTTAATGGAAACAATAAAAACTACCTAAACATTGCTCATGGGACAAGTAAATCTACCATAGAAGGTTTATTAAATGCAAAAGGTAATAATGTCTTTTTAATCAATCCTAATGGGGTAATCATTACTAAAACAGGAACTATTAATGCTAATCGCTTTGTGGCTTCGACTTCGTCTATGAGTGATGAGGATATACAAAAGTTTGCAAAGATGCAAAAATTTGATGATGGATTAACTTTTTCACCGGTGTTTAAACCACAAAAAGCAGGCAATGTAGTTAATATGGGTAATATTAATGCTAATAATGTATTACTTATAGGGAATAAGGTTTTATTATATGGAACTTTTGATATTGAAAATAAAACTTTTAATCAAATTGCAGCTTTAGATAAAGATAAAAAAACAAATATATATTTAGTTGGGAATGAAACTCATGCTGATATTGCTACCTTAAATAATACAGATAAGTTGCATATAACTGCTAAAGATGAAGGTTCTTTATATTTAGGTGCTACGGGATATTATTACAATCCATCTTCTTTTAAAAGTTTTAATTACAAACAACAAGATTATGATAATGCTTTAGATGAAACTGGAAACAAAATAAAAGTAAAGCATAATAATGAAAAATTTTTAAATAATAAATTTATAGGTATAAGTTCTGATGTGGATTGGTGGCATTTTGCTAAAGGATGGAATGAAAATAAAAGTGATTTTAGCAAAAATATCGAATATAGACTTACTAATAATATAAATTTTAAAGGCAATCAAGGCAAAGGCAAAGAAGGAAAAGATTGGCAAAACTATGCTAATTATTGTATAGATGGTCTTGATTGTACTTCTATGATGATTGGTGATAATAAAAATCCTTTTACTAAAACATTTGATGGCCAAGGATTTACTTTAAAAAATATTAATATAGAGGCTAACAATAAAAATTATGTTGGTATTTTTGGAAATTTAAGTAATGGGGCTAATATAAAGAATTTCAATGTAGATTATATGAATGGTAATGTTAAAGCAAATACGACAAATTATATTCTTTATACAGGTGGTGTTGTCGGACTTATAGAGCAAGATGCTAAAGTTGAAGACATTGTTTTAAAAAATATCAATGAAATTATAGGCAATGGTAAAGATTATGCTTATGTTGGAGGTTTTGTTGGGGATATTGTTGATGTAGCTAATTTCGATTCTCTACCTATGATAATAAAAGGTAGTAAATTTAAAAATATTACAATTTTAAATATAAACGGTATTCAGGCAGAAGGAATACAAACTTCAAGAGTAGGCGGATTTAGTGGAGCTGTTTATTCCTCCCAATTGAGTCAAAATTCTAGATATGATTTTAATAATATTTTTTTAAATCATATTGGTTATATAGGTGCGGTAACGGATAAAGCAAGTGCTAAATCAGGAGGATTTGTCGGAGAGATTATAAATGTATACAAAAAAAACGAAACTCCAACTTATAATAGCTTTACAGATATTTCTTTAAATGATATAGGATTGATTCAATCTTATAACAAAGGAACATATGATCATTATTTAAACAGCTCTCATGATTTTGAGCAGGATGATTCTTTTGCTAGTGGATTTGCTGCAAGTGCTAGTGGAGGGAATTATTTTACTGGTATAACTTTAAATAATATAAAAACAATTCAAAGTATATCCAAAGACAAAGCTGAACTTAGCTATGCGTCAGGTTTTATATCGCATTCTGGTTCAAATTATTTCAACGACATAATTTTAAATGATATACAAAATATTATTTCTGAAGGAACGGGGCATAATAAAAATGGAGCAACAATAGCAACTGGTTTTGTGAGTTTTTATAATCCTAGTTATTTTTATGATATATATGCTTTTTTTAATTCAAAATCACAAATTCAATCAATTGCACCTAAAAATGAAGAAAAGACTATAGTTGGTTATTTTGATATCGGAGGAAAAGATAAAGATGATAAAAGCCATCATAATATCCATGTGTGGATGCCTAAAGATATTTTAAATGGAAAACACTCTCCTGATAAAAAATCTTCTATTGATATAAAAGAATACAGCGATCAAACGCAAGCTTATAAAGAATATAAACAAAAATTGTTAGAATACTCTAATAAGCAATTTTTAAAAGACAATCATAATTATCTTACTTTTGCTTTAAATGAGAAAAAAGATGAACTTAAAGAAGCTTTAGAATTAGATTTAAATGCTATTTTAAACAAAGAAGCTATGCTTTTCAAAGATGATTCTTTTCAAAGCAGTATTGAAAATTATGCTATTAATGATATTGCAAGTCAATATTATAGATTTTATATTAGCTCGCTAGATGATATGCTTAAAGAAAAAGATTATAAACAGATGAGTGAAGATGAGAAAATTGATTTCGTGTCTAAGTATTTTTTAAAAGATAATGAAAACAATAAAGAAGAAGCTTTGAAGATAGTTCAGAGTTTGGAATTTATAGATGCTTATCAAGAAAATGGTTTAAAGGGTGCTAATAAAGAAAAAATTTATCAAAATGAAACTTTTGAAAAATTGTTAGATAATACTGCTAATGTGATTTCTAAAAAAGATTTTATATTCGCTTTATTAAAGAAAGATTTGAAAGATTTTCTTGATAAATCTATAATACTAACAAATCAACTACAAGAAATAAAAACAAAAATTCAAGAAAATGAAAGAGAATATAATGCTTTAGCTAGTAGTGAAAATATTGATTTCAAAAAAATCAATATTTTGGCAGAAAATATTAGCAAATTAAATCAGCAACAAAAAGATATTGTTTCTCAATTGGATATTAGCCCTATAAAAAATAAAATAGAATATACTATCTCAAAAGGAGGTTTTGAAATAATAGGAGATGTTAAGCAAGATATATATACGCCAAAATTAGCACAGCTTGCATTGCAACACGCGAAAAAAGAAATTCCGTGGACAGAACTTCAACCAAGCA
>NZ_SMTT01000017.1 GCF_004357905.1 Campylobacter lari
CAATGCACCAAAAGGATTAATTATGAAAACACATAAACTATCAAATCACATCATACTCTCAGGTATAACAGTATCAATGCTATTTTCTCCACTAATGGCAATCAATCCAAATCAATTACCTAGTGGGGGTAAATTTACTCATGGGACTACAGGTAATATAAACATTGATGGTAATACTATGTATGTTAATGGTACAACACAAGGTGGTAATCATGTTATCCAATGGGGTGGTGGTTTTAGTATAGGTAAAAATGCTCAAGTAAAATTTGGAGAAGGACAAAGTGGTCAAAACTACCTAAACATTGCTCATGGGACAAGTAAATCTACCATAGAAGGTATATTAAATGCAGGTGGTAATAATGTCTTTTTAATTAATCCTAATGGGGTAATCATTACTAAAACAGGAACTATCAATGCTAATCGCTTTGTGGCTTCAACTTCGTCTTTAAAACCAGAAGACTTTGATAAATTTAAAGCACAAGGTGCTTCTTTCTCTCCTGTGTTTAAACCAAATGGTGGTAATGTAGTAAACATGGGGACTATTAATGCTAAAAACATTACTTTACAAGGTAATAAAGTAATGTTAAGTGCTGATACTAATTGGGACAAAGAACACAATGGCATTAAATTTGGAAAAGTCAATGCTGAAAATATAAACTTACAAGGCAATGAAGTTTATGTTAATGTTGCTGGTGTAAATGCTGACAAAATACAATCAATAAATGTTGATGCTAAAACAAAAGGTTCTATGTATTTAAACGCTAGTGGATATTATTACAACCCTAGTTCTTTTGAAGTGTTTAATAAAATAAGCAAAAAAAATGGTAATTTTAAGGTAGATGAATATGTAGGTATAGGTTCTGTGCAAGATTGGTGGTATTTTGCTAAAGGATGGAATGAAAACAAAGAAGGTTTTAGAGATACAGCTAGTGAGTATAGATTAACCGCTAATATCGATTTTAAAAAGCAAAACTACGCTAATTATTGGTTTGACTTAAATGGTGATGGTAAAAAAGATGCTAATGAATTTACTAGTATGATAGTTGGCTATGATAATAAAAATTATTTTAATAAAATTTTTGATGGTCAAGGTTTTACGCTTAAGAATATTAATATAGATACGACAAGCTTAGAAAATAAACTAGAATATTTAGGAATTTTTGGCGTATTAAGAGCCGCTACTTTAAAAAATCTTAATGTTGATTATAATCAAGGAAGTATCATAGGTTCAAACGATGGCATTATTTATGCAGGTGGTATAGCTGGTATGATTATGGATGGTAGTGATGTAAGTAATATCATACTAAAAGGTATTAAAGAAATAAAAGCAGAATCAAAAAATCATATTAGCTATGTTGGCGGTTTTGCAGGCATTATTGCAGATTGGGGTGGAGATTTAGATGATTGGGATGGCGTGAATTGCTATGATGATATTTGGTGCTATATGAAAGGAAGCTCATTTAACAACATAGCTCTGATGGATATAGGAAAGATTTACGGTAAAGGTGATTTTGCCTATGTAGGTGGCTTTACTGGGGGTTTATGGTCTGGAGTATATAATTATAGCAACATAGGACATAAATTTGATAATATTGTTTTGCATAATATTGATAATATCATGGCAGAAACAGATACTGAAAGAGCAAGGGTTGGTGGTTTTGTAGGATATCTTTTTAACTCAACTCAAGGGGATTTTAGTGGAGATAGAATTAATGAATTTAATCATATAGTATTAAATAATATTGATTTAATTCAAGCTAAAAATAATGGAACTTTCGACCATCCTACATTACCATGGTTGGTTCGTGATGATAGTAGTGCAGCTGGATTTGTAGCATACTCTAGTGGTCAAAATTATTATTCTAATATAGTTTTAAATAACATTAAAGCTATTTATAGTAAAAGTGTTAATAAAGCAGAAAATAGCTATGCGTCAGGCTTTATGGCATATTCTGCTGGTATAGGGCAAATTTTTTCTAATATAGTTTTAAACAATATAGGTTCTATTGTAGCAGATGGAACAGGTTATATGGATGGTAATACAAGAGCTGCTGGATTTGTTGCTGTAGATGATGATAGAGATCAGTTTAAAAATATTTATATATTCTTTAGTCCTAGTGCAAAAATCGAAGCAAACGGTGGTGGAACAAATGAGTATGCTGGACTTTTCCATGCTGTTTCTAAAACAGACTCTAAACATGAAAATATTTTTATATATCATCCAAATATAACAGAAAAAGGCACTATTGCGGATACTACAAATGGATTTAAAAAGATTTCATACAACAGCAGTGATCATGATAACAAATACACCGAATTTAAAAATCAAATTAATAAAGATCTAAAAGATTATGGCTTGTATGAAAAGGATGGCTATTTTAGTTTCAATACTGATTTTGAAGTAAAACCAAGTGAAGATATCTTTAGACCTGATGTAGAAAAGATTAAAAACGAAACAGCCACTTTAGATGAAAATGATTTAATTAGCGATGATATATGGGATTATATTATAAATGATATTGATAAGGTTCATTATAATATAGATATTAGATTATTAGCTAAATTGCTAAGTGAGTATAGCGATATATCAAATAAAACAGAAGATGAGCAGATTAAATTTATAACCACATATTTAGGCGTAAAAGAAAATGATGCTAGAGCATTATTACAAAGCTTAAGCTTTTTAAATGCATATAAAGATCATGATATAAACAAAGCTAAATTTACTGATGAAACAGTAAAAGATAGTTTTGAAAAATCTTTCATAAATGCTGGCGCTAAATTTACAAACTTTAATAACAAAAAAAACAAACTATATAATGAGCTTAAAGTTCTTAATGAAAATATAGTATCAAAAGGTTTTAATATTGAGCACTTGCTTGATGAAAATCAAGAAGAATTAGCCAAATTTATAAAAGCTTATAATGATTATGTAGTTTTAATAGAAAAAGGCTTGGCAAATGAAAATGACCCTTTATTTGTAAGTATTAAAAGCACCATTATAAAACTTAATACTGAAGCTAAAACTCTTTATGCACAATTGCTCGACTATAAAGGCAAGCTTCAAGATTTTAAAGATAACAATGAATTTGAAAAAGTTATCATAGCTGGAGACTTTAAAACTATTCCTTTATTAATAGCTCCTGATGTTAATAAACCTATTG
>NZ_SMTT01000018.1 GCF_004357905.1 Campylobacter lari
TTTTAAAAAATTTAAAACACCATATCATTATATTGTAGTTTCTGCTGTATACAATGTTGAAAAATATATAGATAGTTTTATTAGATCTGCTATAAATCAAAGGCTTGACTTTAAAAAAAATATCACTTTAATTTTTGTTGATGATGGATCTCTTGATAATTCTGCAAGAATTATAAAAGAATATCAAAAAAAATATCCAGAAAATATTATTTATTTTTATAAAGAAAATGGAGGACAATCTAGTGCTAGAAATTTAGGATTGAAATATATAAAAGAGAAATCCTATTCAAAACCAGTTTGGGTAACCTTTGCAGATTCGGATGATTTTTTCGATAGAGGTTATTTTTATGAAGTGGATAGATTTTTAACCAATCATATTCAGGAAAATATTCATATGGTGGGTTGTAATGTTGTTTTATATTATGAAAATCAAAAAATATATAAAGATGATCATCCTTTAAGTTTCAAATTTAAAAAAGGATCTAGAATTATTGATAATTTTGATTTAAATGAAAATATTCATTTGCATGTGGCTTCTTCGTTCTTTAGATTAGAAAATTGCAGCATACTATTTGATGAAAAATTAAAACCAAGTTTTGAAGATGGAAAATTTCTAAGTCAGTATTTACTTCAAAATATTAATTGCAAGAGTGCTTTTTTACCGCAAGCGATATATTTTTATAGAAAAAGAGAAGATGGAAGTTCGACAATAGATAATTCTTTTAATAAAGATTATCTTCTTATTAGTACTAATATAGGGACATTAGAGCTATTAAAAGAGAACAAATTTTGTGAATCTTTTGTAGAATTTAATTGTTTGTATCATCTTATATGGCAAATTAAATATTTTATCAATCATCCAGAAAGAGCTTCTATATTAAGTGATGATGAAAAAAAAGAATATTTGAATTTATTGGACGAAAATTTTGCTCATATTCATCATAATACAATCTTAAAATTTAATTTCGCAGGATGTTGGTTTTTTCATAAAATAGGTATGTTGAATTGTTTCAAAGGAGAACAGCCCTCTATACAAATAGCATATATAGAGGATTATGATCCTTATAAAAAACAAATATTACTTACATACTATACAGGAAATAACGAAGACATAGAAAGTATTAGAATTGATGGTAAAGAAGTTCAAGCGGAGTATAAAAAAATCACAAAACATGATTTTTTGGGTAGAGTTTTTTGCTATCAAAAAAGTTTTTGGATTTCTATACCTAAAGAATCGAAAGATAAACTAGAATTGTTTGTAAATGGAAGGCAATCTATGATAGGATGGCAAAAATATTATATTTCTATAACAGAAGTTAATATGAAATTTCATTCATTGTTACAAGATAGTGGCATTTGGCTTTTGATGGATAGGGATTATGAAGCAGATGATAATGCGGAGCATTTTTATAGATATATTATGCAAAATCATCCTGAACGAAAAATCGTCTTTGCATTGAAAAGAGATTCTAAAGATTGGAATAGATTAAAGGCAGAAAAATTTAATTTAGTTGAATTTGGAAGTAGTGAGTTTGAAAGAATTATAAAAAAATCATCAAAAATTATTAGTTCTCATTGCGATCATTATTTAACCAGGTATGTTCAATATGGTTCCCAATTTATTTTTTTACAACATGGAGTGACATTGAATGATCTTTCAGGATGGCTTAATTCTAAAAAAATAGGCTTGTTTATAACTTCTACACAAGCAGAATATGATTCTATTGCAAGCGATTATAATCGTTATAAATTTAGCAAAAAAGAAGTAGTTTTAACTGGATTTGCTAGACATGACAGTTTATTAAAAAACAATAAGACCAATACTAGACAAATTCTTATAATGCCAACATGGAGAAAAAAATTAGCCCATCTTGATGAAGAGTCTATTCAAAAATTATTTTTACAAAGTGAATATTTTTTAAAATATAATTCTTTGCTAAATAATAGCAAACTAAAACAAATACATAATGAGTATTTATATGATGTTGTTTTTAATCCACATCCATTTATTATCCCTTATTTAGAAAAATTTAATATCCCTGATTATATTAAAGTTGCAGATAAAAATGAAAGTTTGCAGAAATTATTTTGTAATTCATCGTTAATGATAACTGATTATTCTAGTGTGGCTTTTGAAATGGCTTATTTAAAAAAACCTATAATATATTATCAATTTGATAAAGAGGATTTTTTTAGCTCTCATACTTTGCAAAAAGGTTACTTTGATTATGAAAGAGATGGTTTTGGTCCTGTTGTTTTTAATGAAGTAAAATTATTTGAAAATCTCGAAGAGATTTTAAGAAATAATTGTAGTATTGCAGATAAATATTTAAATAATATTAATTCTACTTTTAAATTTAGAGATGGCAAATGTTGTGAGAGAATTTATA
>NZ_SMTT01000019.1 GCF_004357905.1 Campylobacter lari
TAACCCCTCAGTTTCCAAACATTAACTATCAAAGAGCATAATTACACTTGTAAAAGCAAACATTCATAGATAACTCCTTAGTTTTTAAAGATCTAGTTTCAAACTAGATCTTTAAAGATAATTCAATCTATAAATACAACCCTATAATATATTTTTATCGTTTTTATTTACTTTAAGAATTCTTATATAAAACTATGCTATAATACAAGCCATAGTTTTAATTTTAATAAGGAGAATTCTCATGAAACTAGTTAAACTTAGTTTAGTAGCAGCTTTAGCTGCAGGTGCTTTTTCAGCAGCTAATGCTGTTTCACTTGAAGAAGCTATAAAAGATGTTGATGTATCAGGAATGTTCAGATATAGATTTGAATCTGATAGAAGAGATGTTGGAAATAGACCTGTTCAAGTTGGCGTAAATCCAAATGGAACACCTAAAATGGCAACAGGAACTGTAGATGGTTACAACAGCTCTAAAGAAAACAAGCATAAATTTAAATCTCAATTAAATTTCAAAGCAGCTTTAGATGATAACTTCAAAGCTTTTGTTCAATTCCAATATAGCACAAGTGAACTTGGTTTTAATAGCCCAAATGCTAAAGCTGAAACTGATACTGATAGTACTTTTGCAGTTCAACAAGCTTACTTAGAATATACTAATGAAGCTTATGCTACAAATGTAATCTTTGGTAAAATGGAAGTTGGTTCTATTTGGACTGATGATGCAGTAGGAACAGGAGCTAAAATTCTTAATAATTCTATCGAGGGTTTAACTTTTGCTGGTTATTGGTTTGATAGCTTCAATGTTACAAGCGATGGAGATTTTACAGGTTTAGGTATTGCTGATACTTCTTTATATGGTGCTGCTGTATTAGGTGATTTTGATCCATTTGCTTTCCAAGTATGGGCTGCTTATTCAAACAATTGGGCATTTTTATATGCAGTAGATGCTAGCTATAAATTTGCATTCAATGATATGGCTAACTTCAAAATCCAAGCTCAATACTTAGGAAATAGCTTAGATAGTGATAAAGAAAAATTAGGTCTAGATAATAGCAATTTCTACGCTGCTCAATTACAAGGACAAATTTCTGCTTTTGATTTCCAAGCAGGTATCGTTGGTTATGGTGAAAAAGACAAAGCTAGCTTAGTAGTTTTAGAAGATAAAGGTAGAGTAATCGCTCCAGGTGAGCAAATTTTCTATTCTGAAGGTAGTGATTTAAGAGGTAGTACAGGTGAAAACTTCTTCTATTTTGCAGGTTTAGGTTATACTTTTGCTGAAACTGTTAGAGTAGGATTTGATTATATCGGTGGTAAATCTGAACAAGTTGGCCATGATATAGATAAAAATGAATATATTGCAAGAGTATCTTATGCATATAGTCCAAAACTTACATTTAGCGGCTTCTATTCTTACTTAACAGAAGATTTCAACCAAGCTAACACAGATGATACTAAAGATCAATATATCAGACTTGAAGCTCTATACAAATTCTAATCATAAAAGCTAAGCCAAAAGGCTTAGCTTACTATATCTAAAATTATCTCTTCTTTTAATCCTTGTATCTTAATTTCTTTTATTTTTAAATCATTAGGTAGATTTTTAAGCAAAGCTTCTTTATTATGTATATTTTTACTTGCTAATACTCTTAGTATTTTACCCCTATAAGCTTTAGCAAAATGACTTAAAGTTTTGGAATTTTTTAAAAA
>NZ_SMTT01000020.1 GCF_004357905.1 Campylobacter lari
AATGCATACTAGAGTATCGATAGTTTTTTATATTTGAGTTATTGAGGAATTTTAATGAATATTGATAATGGTTTAAAAACTTTTTTAGTTGAATTAAATAATATGTCTAGTTTTAAAAGAATTAAATATGATGGAGAATTATATAAAGGTGAAATTTCTTTTATTCAAGAAAAAATAAAACAAAAAGACACAGATTCAATTATAGAAGTTTGGAGGAAAAAAATTAATAGTAAAAAATTTGAACTTGAACATCCATTATATCCAAATATCAAAACAAGGGCAGTTTATAATATTTTTAATGGTAGAGCAGCTAATTATGTGTTTATGGTGGACAAAGATAATGAATATCCATGGATTTTTACTCAAGCTACTTGCTTAATTGATTATGCAATTGTTCCTGGCTATGTTATAAATATAGCAAGTCCATGGCCTTGCCATGGTGTACATATTTTTAAAGATATCAATCCTGATGAGTTAGTATATTCTGAGAAATCTATAGGTTTTACTATGGCCATGATTGCACCACAACATTTTACTTATTTTTTATATCAGTTTTTTATTCAAATGGACAAAAAAAATATAATTGATAAAAAATTTCCAATAGAATCTCGTCAATGTTTTTTTCTGTCCGAAAAATATATTCCAAACACAAATCCACAATTACATAAAAAAGATATTGTTTATTTATATCCAATGGGAATTGAAGCACAACATAGAAGAGAAGCTGAACACTTAATATACCAAGAATCTTTAAGAACTGTTAAAATTGCAGATAATGCAAATGAATTTGATTTAATTATTTGGCTTGGATTGAGTGCTTATAGGACTTGGATAGAACAAGAAGACGGAGTAAAAAATATAATTACAGAATTATCTAAGTATTTCAAAAAGATTAAAATTTATTTTAATGGCATTACTTCATATGATTCAAAGATTACATTAGAGCAACAGGATTTAGGAATTTATTCATCATCTTCTGAGCTTTTTGAAAAAATTAAAAATAAAATTAAAGAGATTCAAACTAATAATTTTTATTGTGAATTAATATCGTTGGATTCTAAAGATTATAGAACAAAAATTAGTTATTGCAATAATGTTGATATTTGTATATCAGAAGGCAATACTACCGGTATGGTTCCTTTTCAATTTTGCAAAAAACCAGGTGTTAATTTTATTGCTCCTCAAACTAACGGAGAGAAATTTGGTGTAGTTATTGATAATAAACATATATTAAAATCTTCATTAGGAGATAACTCCTATCATATGTCTTGGGAACATGTATTCAATAAGCTTGTTGATATCATATTTGATGTTAAAAAAGTTAAAATGGAATATATTAAAGAAATTGATGTAGAATTGCTTAAAAGACAGTATGAAATTAGTCAAGATATTAATATAATAATTCCTATGGAGTCGATATTTTTATATGAGGCTATCTGTGTAAAATTTAATAAAATGTTTCAAAATAAAGATTTAGAAGTAAAAAATAAAGATTTAGAA
>NZ_SMTT01000021.1 GCF_004357905.1 Campylobacter lari
GCTTGCATAATATTTACCATCTTCAGACATAACTGCATATAAAAACATAGGAATATCAGAATTAGAATTACTGATATTAATACTATTATTATTTGCTTTAGAGCTTAGAGTTTGCGCAGCAATAATATTAATCTTATCATATCTTTTTTTATCTGTTACTCCTTGAGTAATACTTCCTTCTATATTTATACTATTTCTACTAGCTCCTTTAGTAGCTACCCCGCCATAAAGATTGATTTCATCTTTACCGGTAAAATTAAAATTGATTTCAAATGGCTTTTTCAAATTCATATAAATAACATTATCATTAGCCATACCATTATTAGTTATACCTGCATAAAAGTCTAAGAGTGCTTTTACTTCTATATTGGTATTTAATGCTAATAAGGTTTGTAAGTCTTTTATATCTATGGTGTTTTTATAAGCATTACCTTGTATGATTTTACCCCCATAAACTGCTCCTACTAAAATAGCATTGTATGCTAATGGAGTATTTTTAGTATCCACTCTTAAATCTAGTTTTAAATCATTAATAATTACACTATTATTGCTTACTTCATAGCTTTGATTGTTATTTACATCTACAAAAGCTCCACCTAAGTGAGTAGCAGCTGATGTTGAATAAGCTCCACTTGGACCATGGACTAATAAAGAAGCTCCATCTATAATAACCTTATTATTTTTAGCATTAGCATTATAAGTATAAGCTCCTACTACATGAGTCATTCTCTCATCAAAAATATTATCCCCTAAAGTGCTTTGTTTATAAGGAGTAGTATGAAAGTCTATCTTTACTCCCTTATTTAATATCACAGTATTATTATTAGTATTAGCATCAACCCCAAAAGCACCTAAGATATAAGGAGCACCATTTAAAGGTAAGGTATAGGTGTTTTCAACACCCATATTTACATAGGCATCTTTTAAGAAATTTAAAGTGTTATTGCTTGCTTCACCTTTTCTTGCTATGGCTGGAGTGATTAAAAAATTATATTTATTATCTAAGCCACTAGCTTTAGGATTAATTACTTCTTTATCGGTAGGTTTTAAATAATATACTGAAGATAATTCCCCTGCTTTTAATACTAAGGTATTATTATTTGCTTTTGCATTAAAGGTATAGGCTGAAACTAAAAAAGGTATATAGCTGATTTGATTTAGGGTAGTATTAGCTGAGTTAGAACTATGAAAGCCATTAACTACAAAAATATCTTCTTTAATACTTGGAGTGAGTATGTCTTGTTTAAAATATAAATCATTCATTTTTTCATGAGCTTTGTTTTTAGGATTATCATAGATTAAAGTAATATTTGAAAGGTTTTTATTGCTAGCCATTTGACCATAGAAGTTTTTACCACTTAAGAGTTTATATGT
>NZ_SMTT01000022.1 GCF_004357905.1 Campylobacter lari
TGATTGTAAGTAAAAATTATAATAATCTCCCATATTAAGTATAGAATTAAATCCCATACTAATACCAGCTCTAATATCCCCTGCACTTTTAATACCATAATTATCAGCATATAATAATACATTAGCCTTAGTATCAGGAACTACTTCTATAACTATATCAGTTTCTCCTACATTCTCTCCTGCTTGTAAGCCTGCTAGGGTTTGAATGCCATACATTTCATTGACTTTATATACACTATCTTCTATTAATTTAGTAGAGATGATTTTACCTTTGATTCTTTCATTAAGCTTACTTTCAATAAAATAATCTTTTATAGTAGTTTTATTCTTTATTATATACTTACCTAATGTTCCTAAGGCTATGTTTATTTGTACACTATCTTCAAATTCTTGTTGGGGTACATAAGCTGTTGCAGCAGGATAGCCATTAACTTGGAAATAATAAGCAATAATATTAGATATATCTTGTAAATCTTGCAAACTAAATTTTCTAGTGCTAAACTCACTAATGAGTATTTGTAAATCTTCTTCTTTAATACCTAGCTTTTCAAAGCTAGTGTTTTCATTAGTGATGATGAATTTGTATTTGGTTATTACTTCTTTAGTGGTGGTAGTATTAGTTTGATTACTTGAGTTAGTAGAGTTAGTGTTAGAACTATTGTTTGTTTGATTATTTGGATTACTTGTATTATTGTTGGTATTGGTTTGATTGTTTAATTTGGTAGTGTTGTTATTAAAACTATGATTGTTTGAAGCATTATTGGTATTAAAGCTATTATTAGTTGAATTAAAATTATTGTTTGTTTGATTATTTATACTAGAGTTAGTGTTAGCTTTGTCATTGTTTGTATTAGTGTTAGTTTGGTTATTTGGGTTGGTAGTGTTATTATTAGTTTGATTGTTAGCTTCCTCATTAGTTTTATCTTCTTGATTAAATTTTTCTTTTAATTCTTTCTTTTTTTCTTCAAAGTCTTTTTTAGCTTCTTGAGTTTTTTTATAATCATCTTTGGTTTTTAGATTTTCTTTGATAGCTTTGTTTTGAGGGAGGTTTCTATCAGGAGATAATTCTATAACCTTTTCTATATCATTTTTAGCTATGATAATACTTCCATTATTAGCATAGACTAAAGAGCTAATTGCTATA
>NZ_SMTT01000023.1 GCF_004357905.1 Campylobacter lari
ACCCACTATTAGAAATACCAAACAAATATTAATTAATTAATTGAAAAATAATTATACTTAAGATAAAATATATCTTAATAATTTAAACATATAAATTAAAGGAGATATATTGTTTTCAAATTTAAAAATAGGGACCAAAATAGTTGCTGTTGTAATTGCAATTATAGTCTTAGGTATTGGAATTTTAGCAAGTGTAATTGCTATGCAATCTTCAAATATCTTACACACTGAAGCAGATAAATTACTTCAAACAAGTGCTTTTAGATATGCAAATATCGTCCGTGGAGCAACAGAAAGTGTACATTCAACACTAATGGGTGCAGAAAACACCATTGATAGCATCATCGCAGAACAAGACACAATAGAAGAACGCAGAATTAAAAATATTTTAGAAGGAGCTTTAGATTCTAATGGCTGGATAGCATATATTTATGTGCATATTCTTGATACTTCCAAATACAATGACATTAACCCTAAACTTTTAACACAATCAAATAAATTTTTAATGCTACTACACGACACTTCTTTAAGAGAAAAAGGTGGTGTACAATTAGTCCAAGCAGAAGATGTTATTTTAAATCAGCAAAGCGTTGAAAATGCAATAAAAAATAGAAAAGAATCGATAGGCCGACCTCAAAATTTTACCATCAACAATGAAGAAATTCTAGCTTATAATATTGCTGTGCCTATAGTAAGAAAAGGAGAAATCATAGGGGTTATAGGAGCTTTAGGAAGTTTAACACAACTTCAACATGAGCTTACAAATCCTGAAAGAAGTGTTTTTAAAGACGATCAAAGATTATTATTAGGCAAAAATGGTCTAATAGCAGTTAGCCCTGCAACCGAATTTATAGGCAAAAATATTACTCAAATCAACCCGCATCCTAGTGCGAATTTATTAATTGATTTACAAAAAAATCAAACTAATACTCTATTTGACTTCACACCAGCTTCTACAGGAAATGCAAATAGAGCAGCGATAGCAAACTTTGATGTATGGGATGGTGCTGATGATTATTGGTCTATTGTGACTATGGCTCCAGTTGGCTCAATACAAATGCCTATAGAAAAATTAATAGCAACTATAATTATAGTATCTCTTTTCGTAGTTTTAGCTATTGCTT
>NZ_SMTT01000024.1 GCF_004357905.1 Campylobacter lari
TCACAATTACTAAAATAACAAAAAGAGATATAAATGCTATGG
The DNA here is from genome assembly GCF_004357905.1 of Campylobacter lari. Taxonomy (NCBI): domain Bacteria; kingdom Pseudomonadati; phylum Campylobacterota; class Epsilonproteobacteria; order Campylobacterales; family Campylobacteraceae; genus Campylobacter; species Campylobacter lari. The sequence continues at coordinate 43 of NZ_SMTT01000024.1, forward strand.
TTGTTATAAGTTTTGTAATAGGCATTTGTATAGAATCAACTGGAGCCATAGTCACAATAGACCAAGCATCTTGTGAGTTATCCCAAAGATCAAAAGTAGCTATTGCTGCTCTATTTTTCTTTCCATCGCTTGCGCGAGTAAAGTCAAAAACAGTATTTATTTTATCTTTTTGTAATTGTATTAATGTTTTTGCACTAGGATGAGGATTTGCTTCTGAAATACTTTTTCCTGTAAATTTAGAAACAGGACTAACTGCTATTAGACCCTCAGCACCAAGTAATAATCTTTGATCATCTTTGAAAATACTTCTTTTTGGATCTGTTAGCTCTCCTCTAAAATGCGTTAAACTTCCTAAAGCTCCAACTACACCTATAATATTTCCATTTTTAAAGATTGGAATTGCAATATTGTATGCAAAAATTTCTTCACCATTGATGTTGAAAATTTGAGGTTTTCCTATTGATTCTTTTTGTGTTGATATAGCATTATTAATACTTTGTTGTTGTAAAAATGCATCATATGCTTGAACTAATTGCACGCCGCCTTCTGTTTTTAAAGAAGTATCATGAAGTAACATTAAAAATTTATGCTGATTTGTAAGTAGTTTTGGGTTGGTATTTTGATTGATTGGGGTATTAAAAAAATGAACATACATATATGCAATTTTTTCATTTGAATCAAGCACACCTTCTAAAATATTTTGCACTTCTGTATCATCAATACTATTTTCATTTGAAATAGTATTTTTTATAGTATCTTCTACTCCTAGTAAAGTTGAATAAACACTTTCTGTTGCTCCACGGACGATATTTGCATATCTAAAAGCATTAATTTGAAGTAGTTTATCTGCTTCAGTGTGTAAGATATTTGAAGCTTGTATGGAAAAAATACTTGCTAAGATTATAATACCTAGCATTACTATGGAAATTACAACTCCAACTATTTTGGTCCCTATTTTTAAATTTGAAAACAATGTATCTCCTTTATGTGTTTTTAAAAAGGATGTATTTTATCCTAAAAAAATAATTTTTTTATTTTTAATTAATTAATATTTGTTTGGTATTTCTAATAGTGGGC
>NZ_SMTT01000025.1 GCF_004357905.1 Campylobacter lari
ATTAATCGTCGAATTTTGTTTTTTATATTGTGTTTTAATAAAATTTATATTTATCCAATATTATTTATATAGATAATTTTTTATTAATATATTGTTTTTTTAAATTTATACTGCTATGAGATAATTTTTTCACTTTCAAAAAATAACTACAAATTTACATAAAAAGGAAAACCAATGAAAAGTGCGAAAATAAAAATCTCACTCATAGCAAATTTTATTGCTATATTTTGTCTACTTATTTTAGGCATTATAACTTTTGTTTTTGTAAAAGACTCTCTGTTTAAAGAAGTTATAAAAGCAGAACAAGATAAACTTATTTCTGCAAAAAATTTAACACAAAATTTTTACAACAACTCTTCAAGTGCATTAGAAAGATTTGCCCAAAGTATTTTACACCATCCATATGAAATTTTAGCCAACGAAGAAACATTAATAGAAGATGTTGGAATTCAGTTAAAAGCTGCAAAAGATATAGGCGATTATCAAGCTATTTATTTGGCAAAACCTGATGGGGAATTAGTTTTAAGTAACAAAGACAGCGATGCCAAAGGAGTAAATTATTTAATTTATGGAAAAGAGCAAAATTATGATGCAACTACAAGAGAATTTTATATAGCAGCTAGAAAGAAAACTGGTTGGAATGTAACTGATATTTATACAGATATAGCAACAGGGCTTCCTACTTTTACCTATTCTATATCTTTAACTAAAAATGGTAAGTTTATAGGGGTTTTAGCTATCGATGTTTCTGTGAAGAAATTAGAAGATAGATTAAAACATTTACCAGGCTCATCTTTTGTTTTTGATAAAGCATTGTTTGCATTTGCTTCAACCGATGAAAACTATTTTGGCAAAGATAATAAAAATGTTGCTATTGTTGCTAAAGCTTTTAGCAAAGCAAAACCAGGCGAGGCATTTTTTTATACTAATGAAATGGGCAAAGAAAAATTATCTATTTGCGATAAAATAGATTCAGATACTATCTGCAGTGTAACAGATATAGACAGCATAGAAGAATCTAGCAAGAAAATGGCCTATATTCAAATTACTGCAGTTATTGCAGCTAGTTTTATA
>NZ_SMTT01000026.1 GCF_004357905.1 Campylobacter lari
TTTTAATTTAAATTCACTACTATGCTTTTTGCATCTTTACTTACACTTAGAGTGTATTTAGCTTTTTGAACTTTTGCTTTGATGTTTTTATGTAAGCTTTGATTGTTTTTAGTGATAGTTTCTAATAAGCTTTGTAAGTCTTTTTGATTTAAGTGTTTATTATTTGCATCTACAAAGCCTTTTTCACTTTGCATTAAAATAATGCTTTTATTTTTTACATTATTGTTTGTATATACATTAATAGAACTATCTTTAGAAAGATTAATCACTTCTTTAGCATTTAAATAAGCTTTAGTATCATCTTTTAAGATAAAGCTATAATGATCAAAGTTATTAATAGTATTTGCTTTTATATTTGTATTTAATATTAAATGATTATTAGTACCATTTTTATGTGTTAGAACTTTTGATACAAAGTTATTATCTTTTTTAGTTTGTAAAAAACTTCCTGCTAATACTTCTATATTGGTATTGTTAAAAATATTAGTATTACCACTTAGATATAAGGTATTATTATAGCTTTTATCATTTTCACTATATATTCCAGAAGCGCTTATAAATATAGCTTTGTTGTTTTTATACTCATCTATATTTAAATTATTTATATGAGTATAATTATCATGAGTATTCTTAGCTATACCTGCACTAATTATTATTTCCCCTTCTCTTTTATCAGAAGCTGTACCTAGGGCTAAGTTATCAAAGATAAAAGTATTATTAGCGCTTTCATTTTTTGCATTAATAATATATACATTAGAACTAGCTGCACTTGAATAATCTTTAATATTTAAAGTATTATCATTAGCATTTTCATTAGCTCTTAAAATGATTTTAGAACCTTTATCTATATTAGAAGCATTGGATAAAGATTGCACCATATTATATTTTATAGTGTTTTTTTCTAAATTATCAGCTTCTATAATAGCAGTGAGGTTTCTACCTGATTTTACATTATCTAAAACTATACTATTAGCATTAGCACT
>NZ_SMTT01000027.1 GCF_004357905.1 Campylobacter lari
CATAATAGTATTGCATGGAGGTATACCTTTAGATTTTTGGGTGATAGAGAAAAATTATTAGTAAATTTAAGAAAAAATAATATTGATTGTAGTTCTTGGTATATAGGATGCAATAAAATTTTTTTAAAAAAAGCATTGAAAAATAGTATTATTTTGGAAAATCAAATAGTAAATTTATGGCTTGATGAAAAAACTAGTATGGAAAAAATTCAAGACAATATAAAAAAAATACTTTACACCATTTGCAATCTCTCTTTAAAGGATAAAAATGAATAATCAAGAAAAATGGACACAGCTTCATGGGAATAGCAAACATCAGCCAATATATCCTCATGATATTTATATAAAATGTGTATTTAAGAATTTTAAAAAAGAGTCTAAAATTTTAGATCTTGGTTGTGGAGCAGGTAGGCATGTAAAATTTCTAGCAGAAAATAATTATATTACATATGGTTGTGATTATTCACATAGTGGAGTTAAACATACAAAAGAATTATTAAATCAATATAATTTAAAAGCTCAAGTTGAATTAGCAAATGTTAATGAACTTCCTTATGAAAATGAATTCTTTGATGGAATTTTGTGCTGGGGAGTATTATATTATAATAACAAAGAAGTTATAGAAAAAGCAGCTTGTGAGATTTATAGAGTTTTAAAACAAGATGGCAAAGCTTTTGTTTTAACTCGAAATTTAAATGATTATAGATATAAACATGGAGTAAAAAATAATGATAAATATAGCATAACAATACAAGAAAACAATCCAAAACGTTCAGCTTATGCTGAAAATGGAATGAATATGTATTTTTTTGATAAAGAAGAAGTGAAAAGAGTTTTTTCTATGTTTAACAATATAGAAATAAATACTCTAGAAATATATCATGAAAATAATAATATTTGTGATAGTGATTATGTGATATTGTTAGAAAAATGAAGAAATTGTTAATATATACTAATGGAGGATTAAGTATAGGACTTGGT
>NZ_SMTT01000028.1 GCF_004357905.1 Campylobacter lari
CTTTTAACCTTAAAAAAATAATTGTTTTGCCATGATTAAAATCACAGCTAAAGGCGAGATATATCTTACAAAAAAATACCAACACTCAAAGTATTTACCCCTCATATAAGGATAAAATAAAGTTTGTAAAGCTTCTTTTTTAAGCACAAAACCTACAAAGATTGCACCAAATAATCCACCTAAAGGCATCATTAAATTTGAAGCAATAAAATCTAATATATCAAAAAAACTTTTTCCAAAAAATTCTAAAGAATCTTTACTCCACTCAATTCCTGATAAAATACATAAACTTCCCAAAAAATACACAATGAAAGCTATAAAAATCAAAGCTTTTTTTCTTGTAAAATTATAAGAATTGATTAAATAAAAGGTTAAAGGTTCTATCATGGAAACTGCTGAAGTAATCCCTGCAAAAAACAAAGCTATAAAAAAAGCCACAGCTAAAATATTTCCCAAAGGTAAAAAGCCAATTGGGTCAATATTTGAAAACAAACTCATCAAAGATACAAAAATTAAACCTGGACCTTGTTGAGCTGGATCTCCATTAAATTCAAATATGAAAGTAAATACAATAAGTCCCATCATAATACCAATAATAATATTAATAATGATAATGTTAATAGTGCTTGTAATAAAATTTGTTTTATCAGATAAACTTGCAGAATAAGTTATAATCGAACCAACTCCAATAGATAAAGAGAAGCAAGCAAGCCCCAATGCACTTAAAAATGCTCCTACACTAAGCTTAGAAAAGTCCGGAGA
>NZ_SMTT01000029.1 GCF_004357905.1 Campylobacter lari
CTTGATTAGCAAGTATATCTTCATGGCTTAGCTTAAAAGTTTCACATACCCAAAAAGTATAATCAATCACACTTTTATGGCTTATACTTACTCCTTTTGGAGTTCCTGTGCTTCCGCTTGTAAAAAAGACATAAAGTAAGTTTGTATCTATGTGATTATTTAAAGCTTTTTCTAAAGCATTTTCATTTATATCAAAGCTTTCAAAATCTTCTGTAAAAATGATATCAAGACTAAAATCTAAATTTAATTTTTTAGAAGTAATTAAAAGCTTTGGTTTTAAAACTTCTATGACTTTTTCTACACGTTCTTTAGGGCTTTTTTCATCTAAAAGTGTATAAAAATTTCCACTTTTTGCTACACCAAAAAAAGAAAGCAAACAATCAATCCCTTTAGGAAGTATGATTAATACAGGATCTTGTGTACTTTTAGTAGGAAGTTTAGAAAGAATTTTACTTGCTATTTTTTTACTTAAATCATCAAATTCTTTATAGCTTATACTTCTACCATTAAACTCAACAAAAGCATTTTTACTTCCAAATTTAGCAACACTTTCTTGTAAAAAATCATTGATATGAGTTGTCAT
>NZ_SMTT01000030.1 GCF_004357905.1 Campylobacter lari
ACCTATTATAGAAGTAACATTTTTAATCTCTTCACTTTGAGCAATAACTTCACTAGTTTTATGAGATACATTTTGCATAGAAGAAGTAATCTCTTCTAATGCTGCTGCTGTTTCTTCTAAAGAAGAAGCTTGAGAAGATGAAGAATCTGTTAAGTCTTTAACAGCACTTTGTAATTTACCACTCTCATCTGCTAATAAAGAAGCAAATTCAGATGATTGTCTTAGCATAGCTACTATTTCTTGACCTAATACATTAGTAGTTACTTCAACTCCACCTTTAGCATTTTTAACTTCAGTAGTAAAGTCTAATGCCTTATAGCTATCAAATACTCTATTGATTTCATTCATATTAGAACCAACTTTTGCTTGTAATACATCAAGCATATCATTTAATACATTTTTTAATTCTATTAATTGAGGATTAGCAGGAATTGCTGTTATTCTTGCTGTTAGATTACCACCTTCTATTTCTTTAGCTGTATCAACTGATTGTTCTACTGCTTTAGCATCTTGTTCTAATGCATTTTTAGTTTTAGTGATGTTTTCATTGATGGCTTTGGC
>NZ_SMTT01000031.1 GCF_004357905.1 Campylobacter lari
CCTATAGGAAAAGCTTGTAAAAATACCCAACTTTTAGTATTTGATGAGAATTTAAATTTAATTACTCCAAGTCAAGTGGGAATTAAAGGCGAGCTTTATGTAAGAGGAACTTGTCTTTCTTTAGGCTATTACAACGATAAGGAAAAAACAAAGCAAGCTTTTGTGCAAAATCCTTTGCATGATAATTACCTAGACTTGCTTTATAAAACAGGTGATGTGGTAGCTTATAATGAATTTGGCGAACTTTTATGTTATGGACGGATAGATCATCAAATCAAATATATGGGTCATCGCATAGAACTTGGAGAGATAGAAAGTATTATAAATTCTCATGAGAATGTAAGAAATTGTGCTTGTATTTTTAAAGAAGAAATTATTTGCTTTTATGAAAGTAAGGAAGAGTTAGATTTTAAAAACTTTTTAAAAGACAAACTCCCTGTTTACATGATACCTAAAAAATTTGTTAAAATAGAACAATTTACTTTAAATGCAAATGGGAAGATTGATAGGAAGGTTTTGAGTAAATTTGTTTAAGGATT
>NZ_SMTT01000032.1 GCF_004357905.1 Campylobacter lari
AAAAATACACCCCTCCACTTAAATACAATTTCATTCTATGTTCATCATCATATTTATACTGATGAACTGCTCTTGCTGCATCAAGCTTTATATAATACTCATTAGCTTTATTATAAAGTATTTGTAAGCCTACTGCATCTAAAAAATGCTCATCTGCTAATCTATCCCCTGAAGCTTTTTCATACCAAGCATAACCTACATCATAAAAGGGAGTAAAATAAAAATTAGTATTTGGTATATTTATTCTTATACCAAAGTTAGCTACTATGGTATTATCTCCATCTCCCTCTCCATTATCATAAGCTCTTACCCCATAAGCTCCACCTAAAGATGAACTTTCAGAAGAATCTAATTCAAAATTTCCTAATACCTTTTGATAGTTTATATTTAAAGTATGAGTAATATACTCATTAATACTATAATAATTATTCAAACTAGCATTGAGTTTTCTAAACCAACC
>NZ_SMTT01000033.1 GCF_004357905.1 Campylobacter lari
GTGCTAAGTAAAAGTTTTTTCATACTTATTTTTTCCTTTTAATGATGTATTTTAATTTTAAGTTTTTGTTTTTCAATATTTATATTGATTAATTAAAATATTTTTAATATGAGTATATTCATTAATATACTCATTATATACACTAGGATAAATCCTAGTGTTTAGTGTTTAATTTTTTATGCATCAAAGCTGTAGATTATAATCCCCCAACTACACAAGGATTCATAGTTTTATAATTATCACTGACTATGCAAGTTTTACTTTTTTGAATTAAAGAAGTTTCATCTATTTCTTCAGTTTCTTCTTCTTCATTTAAAGTTTCATTACCTATAGAATTAAAAGTAGAACTTTGTTCAAATGCTAAAGAATCATCAGGTTTATTATCAATTGGTGGTTCTACTGGGTCAATAGGTTTATCAGGTATTTCTATTTCACCACCACCAT
>NZ_SMTT01000034.1 GCF_004357905.1 Campylobacter lari
CCTATAAAAGGTGGTGTTACAAGTGATGATTTTAAAATTAATGGTGTAACTATAGGGAGAATAGAATATCAAGATAGTGATCAAAATGGCTCTTTGGTAGCTGCAATTAACTCAGTTAAAGATAGCACAGGAGTAGAAGCTTCAAGAGATGCTAATGGTAGACTTGTATTAACCTCAAGAGATGGTAGGGGTATTAAAATAGAAGGAGATATAGGTGCTGGTTCTGGTATTTTAAATAAAGATAAAGAAAATTATGGTCGTTTATCATTAGTAAAAAATGATGGTAAAGATATTTTAATATCAGGAAGCAACCTTTCTACTATAGGCATGGGTGCAGCTGATATGATCTCTCAAGCTTCTGTGTCTTTAAGAGAATCAAAAGGTAGA
>NZ_SMTT01000035.1 GCF_004357905.1 Campylobacter lari
ATTTCCTTTTGATTCTCTTAAAGACACAGAAGCTTGAGAGATCATATCAGCTGCACCCATACCTATAGTAGAAAGGTTGCTTCCTGATATTAAAATATCTTTACCATCATTTTTGATTAAAGATAAACGGCCATAATTCTCATAATCTTTTTTTAATACACCAGAACCAATACCGATATCTCCTTCTATTTTGATACCCCTACCATCTCTTGAGGTTAATACAAGTCTACCATTAGCATCCTTAGAAGCTTCTACTCCTGTGGTATCTTTAACTGAGTTAATTGCTGAAATCAAGGCTCCGTTTTCATCGCCATCTTTATACTCAACTTCGCCAATTTTTACCCCATTAATAGCAAAGTCTTTATCGGTTTTTCCTGCTTTAATATT
>NZ_SMTT01000036.1 GCF_004357905.1 Campylobacter lari
CGCCATTTTACTTTGATAATAGCATATTAGATATATTTAGCTCTGTTAAAATGGGAGCTACACTTCATATACTGCCAAATCATCTTTTTGCTTTTCCAAATAAAATTTTGGAGTATCTAGAACAAGAAAAAATAACAACAATTTTTTGGGTACCTTCAGTGCTGATTTATTTTGCTAATACCAATGCTCTTGAAGCCTTTACACTAAGGCATTTAAACAAAATTCTTTTTTGTGGCGAAATCATGCCAAATAAACAACTCAACATTTGGCGTAAATACCTTTCTAGTACTTTATTTGCTAATCTTTATGGACCTACTGAAATTACCGATGTATGCTCTTTTTATATAATTGATAGACAATTTAGCGATGATGAGCTTTTA
>NZ_SMTT01000037.1 GCF_004357905.1 Campylobacter lari
TTCAATTTTATTTTGATGTTTCAGTGACTGATATATTTGTCACTATGTGTGTAGGTGGTACATTACACTTAATACCAAATGATTCCTTTGTTTTTCCAGGAAAAATAATGAAATATTTAGTTGCCAATAAAATAACAACAATTTTTTGGGTACCTTCAGTGCTGATTTATTTTGCTAATGAAAAATCATTGAATAAAATTCAAAATTTAAGTCTGAATAAAATTTTATTTGCTGGCGAAATCATGCCAAATAAACAACTCAACATTTGGCGTAAATACCTTCCTAATACTTTATTTGCTAATCTTTACGGACCTACTGAAGTTACCGTGATCGCTTCTTTTTACATAGTTGATAGGCAATTTAGCGATGATGAGCTTTTG
>NZ_SMTT01000038.1 GCF_004357905.1 Campylobacter lari
TATAAGAAATATAAGAAATATAAGAAATATAATCTAAAAAAATTAAAACATATTTAACAAACCACTAAAGAACAAAAATAATTTTAGCAAATTGATAAAAAAGTCAACAAACAACTAAAAATAAACTACCAATAAATTATTAGAATACTTCAACATAGATTAAAAACCAAATTTAAAAACTATACTAAAAATAAAAAAAACCTAATTTACCAGATTAATAAAAAAATAAATAATTAAAAACTAGAAATTAAAAAATCACCTACAGCTAACAACCATAAAAAACCTAAAACTAAATCAAACACTAAAAATAAGAATTAAAATATCTACGGTTAACAACCAAGTTGGCTAAACCACTAAATAAAAATCACAAAAAATAAAA
>NZ_SMTT01000039.1 GCF_004357905.1 Campylobacter lari
ATACAAAGAGAGAGTTTTTTCATGATTTTACCTTAATTTATAATAACACTTGATTTAGATTAATTGTAATTTAAGAATTGATCAATAGTAAATTTCAATAATATCTACAACTATAAATACTAGGATAACCTAGTATTTATATTTTATATATCACTTACTACACAAGGATTCATAGTTTTAAATCCATCATTAACTATGCAAGTTACTGCTCTTTTTCTCGTGACAGCCTTATCTACATCTTTTTCTTTTCTAATTTTTTTTATCACAAGTCCACCATCTGATTTCAAATTATCGCTAGTTGATAAATAAATATTATTTTCTATAAAAGGTAAATCTTTTTTAGATTTTTCTTTTTTCACTGGAG
>NZ_SMTT01000040.1 GCF_004357905.1 Campylobacter lari
TTTAGGCGGAGATTATCAAGAAGTTGGCTTTAGTGGAATTTCAAAAAGTATAGGTATAGACTTTTCTTATCCTGTATGGATTAATACTAATTCATCTTTATACTTTACTTCTAGTATTTATCATAAAACTTTAAATGATAAAGCTTTCGCTTATACACCATTTTCATATATAGCAAATAAAAATTCTAATGTAGGTAGTATAGGTTTAGAAGGTTTATTTAGAGGCTTTGAGAATAATACTTTAAGTTATAGTGTTAAGATAAGTATAGGTAAGGTTAATGATGATGGTACTACTATGTTTGGAAGTACATCTAAAAGTGGAGGCAAAGGCTTT
>NZ_SMTT01000041.1 GCF_004357905.1 Campylobacter lari
AACAACATCTTAACATACCCACCCTTATACCAAGTTTTATTAGCTTGTATAAGAGCTTGTCCTAATTTATAAGAAAGATGATTTTTAAGTTTTAAGGCTTCTTTACAATCAGGATAAGATTCTAAAGGAGGTAGTTTTAAAGAAGGATCTTTTTTTATTTTTTCTTGGTAGATTTTTTGTTCTTGTTTATGCGAAATTATTATACTTAATAATGCTACAGGTATTATTAAGTAACCTAGTATAGATTTAGAATTAACTATCATAGCTTGGCCTAATTTATAAGAAAGTTGGTTTTGGATACGAGATTTAGCTGTACCATATTTGGAAATAAAA
>NZ_SMTT01000042.1 GCF_004357905.1 Campylobacter lari
TCCCATACCTGTTCCTACTGAAGTAGAAATCACTACAGGTTGGAATTTAAAATCATCTATACCATTATAGTTTTTAATAGTAAGCTGAGCTACACCACTTTCTCTTGCCATAGAGCCTGTTTCAAATCTAGTTACACCTATTTTAGAACTTTGAGTTGAACCAATACTTGCTTTGATAGACTGATTTGACTGTGCACCTACTTGGAATTCTTGATTTACAAAACCACCGCTTAATAACTGCTTACCATTGAATGAAGTTTGATTTGCAATATTATCAAGTTGCTCCATCAAACGATTTATATCAGCTTGAAGCATATTTCTTGTTTTGGTAG
>NZ_SMTT01000043.1 GCF_004357905.1 Campylobacter lari
ACCAAGTCCTGTTCCTACTGAAGTAGAAATCACTACAGGTTGGAATTTAAAATCATCCACTCCATTATAATTTTTGATAGTAAGTTGAGCTATGCCACTACTTTTAGCTTGAGAACCTGTTTCAAATCTAGTTACACCTATTTTAGAACTTTGAGTTGGACCTATGCTAGCTTTTACGGTTTGATTTGACTGTGCACCTAGTTGAAATTCTTGATTTACAAAGTTTCCACTTAAAAGTTGTTTGCCATTAAAAGCTGTGGTATTTGCTATATTATCAAGTTCTTCCATCAAACGATTTATATCAGCTTGAAGCATATTTCTTGTTTTAGTAC
>NZ_SMTT01000044.1 GCF_004357905.1 Campylobacter lari
CTTTAAAACAATTCTTTAAAACAATTCTTTAAATTTGGAACATTTATTGCTTTAAAAGTTCTAAGCAATATTTTGAAAGGATTTAAAATGGGTTTTAGAATAAACACCAACATAGGTGCAATGAATGCACATGCAAATTCAACTATCACAGCAAGAGAGCTTGATAAATCTTTATCAAGACTTAGCTCAGGTCTTAGAATCAACTCTGCAGCAGATGATGCTTCAGGTATGGCTATAGCAGATAGCTTAAGATCACAGGCTGCAACTTTAGGTCAAGCAATAAATAACGGTAATGATGCTA
>NZ_SMTT01000045.1 GCF_004357905.1 Campylobacter lari
GGTAGGACAAAATGGAGGCTCAGCCTTTGTACTTTTATATTTGCTTTTGACTTTGGGAGTAGGTTTTGTGATATTTTTGGCTGAACTTAGCATAGGAAAACTTAGTGAAAAAGATCCTGTAAATGCCTATTATACTTTAGCTCCAAAACATAAAAGAGCTTGGTCTATAGTTGGTTTTTCTTTAATAGGTGCTATTTTGATTGTTTCTTTTTATAGCGTGATAATAGGATGGATTGTTAAGTATGCTTATTTTGGGTTTTTTCCTTTACCAAAAAGTATAGAAGAAAGT
>NZ_SMTT01000046.1 GCF_004357905.1 Campylobacter lari
TGCTTCATTTGTATCTTTAGGTAATTCAAAAAACCCAAAATAAGCATATTTTGCTATCCAACCTATAACAACACTATAAAAAGACACTAGAATAATAGCACCAAGCATAAAAAATCCTGCGAGCGACCATGCTCTTTTATTTTTTGGCGCTAAAGTATGATAAGCATTTACAGGATCTTTTTCACTAAGTTTTCCTATACTAAGTTCAGCCAAAAATATTACAAAAGCCACACCCAAGGTTAAAAGTAAATATACCACCACAAAAGCTGAACCGCCATTGTTACCCACT
>NZ_SMTT01000047.1 GCF_004357905.1 Campylobacter lari
GTCAAGATTATAATCATAAACATCATTATTATTATAATGGTGTTTTTTAATTACATAAGTATTAGAAGCTTTATCATAATTTGCCTGGGTGGCAGCTTCTAAAGAGTTTAGTGAAAGTATAGTGAGTAGGGAAAGTTTTAATAGATTAAAGTTTTTATAGTTTTTTAAAGGGTTTAAAGTGTTTGAGTTAAAACGAAAATTATCGTATCCCCCCCCCCGTGAGGTGATTTTTGGATAAA
>NZ_SMTT01000048.1 GCF_004357905.1 Campylobacter lari
ACCAAAAACCACTAACAACTAAAAACAAATTTATTAAACTTACTATAAGCATTTTAAAATTAAAAACAACCAAACTAATAAATTACTAAAAATAAAGAATGATAAAACCAAGTCAAACACCCAAACAACATAAAACTAAATAAATTTCTAAAAAGCATAAAAAATAAAAAACTATAAATTAATTAAAAAACGCAATATAAGAAATATAAGAAATATAAGAAATATAAGAAA
>NZ_SMTT01000049.1 GCF_004357905.1 Campylobacter lari
GCACTTATTCCAAAAGCAGCCGAAAATGCAGTTACAAAAGCTACATTATTTTCATATATTTGAGAATAATTTTTTCCACTACCTATAGAAAATCCTGAACCTTCGCTCATACCATTACCTTGTGCAGCCATAAAAGCAGAAACAGAAGAAGCTCCGGTAATTATCATCTTACCACCACCTTTATAGGCATTAAAACCCATAGCATCAGCTACATGAGTATCAAT
>NZ_SMTT01000050.1 GCF_004357905.1 Campylobacter lari
GGCGCTATTTTTGGAAATTTACTTTCTAATGATGTTTTATCTCAATTTATATGTTTTACTTTTGTGTTTATAGTAATTTTTTATGTAGTATCAAAAGGTGTTAAAAGTGGTATAGAAAAACTCAATGTTTGGATGATGCCAAGCTTATTTATACTACTTATTTTAATGCTTGGATATTCTTTTAGTATGGATGGTTTTTCTAAAGCAAGTGAGTTTTTATTT